>JBBQSW010000281.1:0-5380 GCA_038213575.1 Chitinophagales bacterium
CAAACAAAAAAAAACCACCCCAACCCCAAAACGACTCCGCCCCCCTGCCACTAGTAGGTCTCACGATATTGTAACATGTTCAATCTATTCAAAAAAACACTCCCTCCCACCCTGCCCGATTTCTCCAAGCTGGGAACGGACCTCCATTCGCACCTCCTCCCGGGCATTGACGATGGGGCCCCGGATTTAGAGACTTCGATTGATTTGATTCAAGCATTGCAAAACCTCGGTTTTCGACGGATTTTTACCACCCCACACGTCATGGCAGATATATACCCAAACTCCCGGAGCCTTATCCTGCGAAAAAGGGATGAAGTGCAACAGGCATTGGAGGAGCTGGGAATGGATATTGAATTTGACGCAGCCGCAGAATATTATCTGGATCCAAACTTTGCCGGAATGCTCAAAGGGGAACACCTGCTGACTTTGCCAGGCAATCGGGTGCTGGTAGAAATGTCGTTTCACCAGCCTTATCGTGATTTGCATCGCATCCTATTTGACCTGCAAATGAAAGGCTATCACCCCATTCTTGCCCACCCGGAACGATATCCTTATTATCGTTCCGCCGATGACTACGAAAATCTGAAAGCGATGGGCTGTGCCCTGCAAATCAATCTGCTTTCGCTCACAGGCTATTATGGCAAGCCCATTCAAAGCGCCGCCAAAACCATCCTCGACCTTGGCCTCGCCGACTTTCTCGCCACCGACCTGCACCATGCCCGTCATGCGGCCAATCTGCAACAAGCACTTTCGCACGAGCTGGTTGTTAAGGCTTTACAAGAGCATACGTTTCAAAATCAGATGCTCGGAATGGGACACGGATGATACGGATCTAAAAAAATCTGTGTGCTATCCTTATCATCCGTGTTCCATTTTCCTCTAAAATCCCGACCTTTGCACCTAAATTCCAGCGGAAAAACCCCTTCTGCATCACAACTATGAAAAAAGCCCTTATCACTGGCATCACTGGCCAGGACGGCGCGTACCTCGCCGAACTTTTGTTGAAAAAAGGCTACGAAGTCCACGGCATAAAACGCCGGTCCTCTCTTTTCAATACCGAGCGGGTAGATCATCTGTACCAGGATCCGCACGTTGACAATCAACGCTTTATCCTGCATTATGGGGATCTGACAGACTCCACAAACCTCATCCGAATCATGCAACAGGTGCAGCCCGATGAAGTATATAACCTCGGGGCACAAAGCCATGTGCAGGTAAGTTTTGAAACGCCGGAGTACACTGCCAATGCGGATGCTGTGGGGGCCTTGCGTTTGTTGGAAGCTATCCGATTGCTAAACCTGAGCGAAAAAACCAAGTTTTATCAGGCCAGCACCTCTGAACTTTATGGGCTGGTCCAAGAAACGCCCCAGCGCGAAAGCACGCCTTTTTACCCGCGTTCTCCGTATGGTGTGGCAAAACTCTATGCCTATTGGATCACGGTGAATTACCGCGAGAGCTACGGCATGTTTGCCTGCAACGGAATCCTGTTCAACCACGAAAGCCCCACGCGTGGGGAAACCTTCGTGACCCGAAAAATCACCCGTGCGGCAGCAAAAATTTCCCTGGCTCTGCAAGACAAACTTTGGCTGGGCAACCTCGACGCCCAGCGCGACTGGGGCCATGCCCGCGATTATGTAGAAGCGATGTGGCTTATGATGCAACAATCAGAGGCAGAAGATTTTGTGATCGCAACCGGCAAAACCACGGCGGTGCGCGAGTTCTGCCGGATGGCATTCCGGGAAGTCGGCGTTGAGTTGGAATTCCGGGGAAACGGGGTGGAAGAAAAAGCTTTGGTAGCAAGTTCAACCAACCCAAACTTAAAACCTGGCCAGGAGCTCATCGCCATTGACCCGCGCTATTTCCGGCCTGCGGAAGTTGATTTGCTCGTCGGTGATGCAAGCAAAGCAAAGGAAAAACTGGGCTGGGAAGCCAGGCGGACGCTACCAGCGTTAGTGTCAGAAATGGTGGCCAGCGACTTGCAACTTTTTCAACGGGAGGAATATCTGAAGCAAGGAGGATTTGAGATAAAATCGCAGTTCGAATAATAGGTGGGGAGGCGTTACCTCGATTCTACCAAATCTTGGAGGTCTATGAAGACCTCCGAGGTTTCAGCACTCTATTAATGAATAAAACAGACAAAATCTACATCGCCGGCCACCGAGGAATGGTCGGTTCTGCCATACTCCGGAAACTCCAGGCTGAGGGCTTTTCCAGCTTCGCCCTCGCCGATTCGCGGGCACTTGACCTGCGCAATCAATTGGAAGTCAAAGAGTTTTTCCGTCGGGAAAAACCGGTGCATGTCTTTCTTGCTGCGGCCAAAGTCGGCGGAATTCTCGCCAACAATACTTACCGGGCGGAGTTCTTGTATGATAATTTGATGATCGAAGCCAATGTTATAGAGGCCGCTTACCGTCACGGGGTGGAGAAATTGATGTTCCTCGGATCTTCTTGTATTTATCCAAAATTGGCGCCACAGCCTTTGAACGAAGATGCGCTCCTAACTGGACTTTTGGAGCCCACCAACGAACCTTACGCGATAGCAAAAATAGCAGGCATCAAACTATGCGACGCTTACCGGGCGCAGTACGGTTGCAATTTCGTGAGCGTAATGCCCACCAATTTGTATGGCCCGAATGACAATTACCACCCGGAGAATAGTCATGTATTGCCCGCTTTGCTGCGCAAATTTCATAGGGCAAAAATTGAGAACCAGCCCTTCGTCACGCTTTGGGGCACGGGCACGCCTCGACGCGAGTTCCTTCACGTGGACGATCTTGCGGAGGCCTGTTTTTTCTTGATGCAACAATACGACGAACCGGGATTCGTCAACATTGGCACGGGCGAAGACCTTCCGATTCTGGAACTGGCGCAGCTCGTGCAACGCATTGTAGGATATACGGGGGAAATTCGCCATGATCTGAGCAACCCGGATGGAACGCCCAGAAAACTTATGGATATCAGCAAATTGCACGGACTGGGCTGGAAAGCAAAAATTGATTTGGAAACGGGAATTCGGGCGGTGTATGAAGAAGTAAAAGCCAAACTTTAATCTTAACAGTTCAGTAAAGGGACCTAAAAAGCCTACTGGGTGCCCAATTCTTCGTGTAGTGAAGAACCAACCACCACTTACCAACCACCAATCACCAATCACTACATCAACAAATCATGAACCACACATACGTCGCCATCATGGCCGGGGGAGTTGGAAGCCGCTTTTGGCCCGGCAGCCGCGAAGCCCATCCCAAACAATTCCTCGATATGCTGGGCGTGGGCAAAAGCCTGCTGCGCCTCACTTTTGAGCGTTTTTTGCCGATATGCCCGGCAAGCCACATTTTCATCGTCACCAACGCCGCGTACCGCGACTTGATTCTCGAGCAAATCCCTGAAATCTCGGACAATCAAATCCTCTGCGAACCGAGTCGCAACAACACGGCCCCCTGCGTGGCATGGACGGCCTTCAAACTTGCAGCACTCGACCCAGAGGCCAATTTTGTCATCGCCCCTTCCGACCACATCGTGTTGAAGGAAACGGCGTTTCTCGAAAAAATCCAGGCTGGGCTCGAATACGCAGCAAACAACGACGCCTTGCTCACGCTTGGCATTCAGCCTTCTCGCCCCGACACGGGCTATGGCTATATTCAAATGGAAAACGAGATCGTACCCGGTATTTTCAAGGTCAAACGATTTGCGGAAAAACCGGACCTCGCCACGGCACAGCAATTCATCTCTTCTGGAGAATACCTTTGGAATGCAGGCATTTTCATTTGGCGGGCCAGCAGCATCCTACGCGCCTACCAAAGCCTTGCGCCTGATATTTTTTCCATTTTGGAAAAGGGTCGCGCTGTGTACAACACCTCTGACGAACAGGCATTTATTGATGCCGCCTACCCGACTACGCCCAATATCTCGGTGGATTTTGCCATCATGGAAAAAGCCCAAAACGTTTTCACCATACCCTCTGAGTTTGGTTGGAGCGACCTCGGCACCTGGGCCAGCCTCCATGCAGAATGTCCAAAAGACGAAAATGGCAATGCCCTGCAGGGCAATGTAATCGCGCTTGATACGCACGATACCCTGGTGCGTATTCCCGAAGGCAAACTTGCGGTGGTAAAAGACCTGCACGATTATATCATTGTAGACACCCCCGATGCACTGCTCATCTACCCAAAATCCAAGGAACAGGAAGTGAAGCAAGTGACCGCGCTGGTGAAAGAGAAATCCGGGAAAAAACACCTTTAAATCAGGGTTTTCCCTAATCAACAACCGATCTTTAACAGGTCAAATACTAATTTTTAAAAAATTTATCCAACAAAATTTTGATCATTGTTAACATTCTCTAACTTCGCACCACTAAATCGTTTTAATCATGTTTTCTCTTAATCCCTTGTATTGTATAATCCCGGCCCGTTCCTTCACCATTCTAAACAGCAGTGCCGGATGAGTCTAAGTTCTACCATCAGCGTACACCCTGAAATCCAAGATGGAGCCCCCGTTTTTAGCGGGACCCGCGTTCGTGTGGAAACATTTTACGACTTCCTTCGCGTCGGCGTGAGCGTCAATGAGTTTTTGGACGAATTCCCGTCCATCACGCGCGATCAAGCGTTGGAAGTGTATGATTTGATGAACCGTCAGATCACGCCCGATCAAATTGCAGCCCTTGCAGGGCCGCAATCAAACATTCAACCCGGTGCGGGTCGTATGTTTGCAAATGCGTGATTTACATTTATTCAGATCAAACAATGGACAAAAAAATCTCTGAATCAACCCAAGTGGGGGATGGTTCAGAGATTTTTTTATGCTCTTAACTTGTGAGAAACCCACTAGCCCCCGCTCCGCGCATTGCACTGGTGGCCAGCATCGCATGGACGCTCTGGAATTATCGCCTTTCGCTCATCAAGGAGTTGGAAGCTGCTGGCTATGAAGTAATCCTGCTCGCTGCCGACGATGCTTCTCGCCTACGCTTAGAACACCACACCTACGCCAAATTTTTTCCGCTCCGCCAACTCGCGCGTCGCAGCCTTTCCCCATATCAAAACCTGAAATTTCTGTTTGAAATTTTCTTTGTGCTACACCGCCACCGACCTGATTTAGTCTTGTTTTTTACCATCCGCCCTAATACTTTAGGAAATCTCGCTGCCGCCATAGCAGGTATTCCCAGTATTTCAACGATTGAAGGCATGGGGATTACGGGCAGCTCGCAAGGCTTTCTCCGGAGGCTTACGCTTAGACTGTATCGGTTGGCTTTTCACCACACAAGCCATGTGATTTTTTTGAACAATGACGACCTCCAGGATTTTTTGCGCCAACAGATAGTAACCAAACAGAAAGCCAAGCTTATTCACGGCCCAGGGGGTGATTTACAGCACTTTTCACCACAGGT
>JBBQSW010000282.1:0-5358 GCA_038213575.1 Chitinophagales bacterium
TTCGGTTATTTCACCTCAAGGCAATCACATCTGTTTTAAAAAAACTGAAAAAATAATGTTAAATTTTGAAAATACGTCATTTTGATGAATGAATGGCGCATTTGACTAGACGAACGCGAGGTTAGATTATTTTGAATTAGACACTCACAATTTACTTTCCATCCACTTCAAGGTGTATTTAAACACCTCCATCTTTTCTTTTTCTTGGTGTATTTCATGATAAAGCTTCGGCCATTCATGGTACGCCACATCGCCTTTTACACGATCCGAAAACCTGCGCGTGGCATCGGCGGAAGTGATCTTGTCATCCCCTCCATGTTGTAACAACACTGGGATTTTGAATTCGCCCTCCCAGAGATCCAGCCATTTTGCTCCTTCTAACAAAGCGATGCCAGCCGCCGCACTCATTTTGTCGTGTACAAGCGGGTCAGATTTGTATGCCTTTACAACGGCTTCGTCATGGGAAATAAAATGCGCTGCCAAACCTGTTGGTAAAGTTAGCGCCGGCATAAAAACCTTCAAGATTCTTCCTGCAACGACTTTAAATGCTGGTGCCTCAAAAGCCAAACGAATCCAGGGGGCTGTGGCAATGAGCCCGCACAACACGGGTTCGCGGCGTGTAGCGTAATTCAGCACTAAACCACCTCCCATACTGTGTCCATATAAAAAAACAGGAGTGTTCGGATACATCTGCTGAGTTTTCTCCAAAAGCAGTCCGATGTCATCGAGCAGCACCTCAAGGTTTTTGGCGTGACCGCGCTTGCCCTCGCTTTGCCCATGGCCCTGCTGATCGTAACCGACTACTGCGATGCCGCGTTGGTTGAACCATTGCGCTAACGCATCGTATCGTCCAATATGTTCGCCTTGACCATGTACCAGTGCAATGACAGCACGTGGGCTTTTTACTGCCCAATTCAGGGCAAGGAGCTGGAGGCCTTCGGTATTTTTCCAGTATAACTCGTTCATTGTTGAGGGTTGAGGGTTGAGGGTTGAGGGTTGAGAGGTTGAGATGTTGAGGGTTGAGAGGTTGAGGGTTGAGGGTTGAGGGTTGAGAGGTTGAGAGGTTGAGGGTTGAGAGGTTGAGGGTTGAGGGTTGAGGGTTGAGGGTTGAGGGCGTGTTCAACATTCTAACTCCTAATCAACCAAATACTCCTTTCCGCCTTCGGTGTAAAGCACCAATTTCGCGGTTTTATTTACAGGTTTTACTTTCTTTTTGAAAAAAGCGGTGGCGGCGTCTTTGGGGCCAAGGTTGGCGATTAGGTAGCTGAATTTTCCATCGTTTTCGAGCAGGCGGAATACTTCTTTTTGACCTTTGAAGGCGGAATAATTAGCGGGAAGTTCGGTTACACTTCGGGCGAGTTCCACAGCACAGCCTTTGAAGCTGGGCGGAAGTTGGAGGATGCGAACCTCTGATTCTGAATCATTGGCTGAGATTTTTCGAGCATTTATAGGCTCGGAAAGTTTGGTCGGTGCGGGGGCCGGCGCCTCGAATTCTCCACGCTCTGTCAGGTCGTCGGATGTCGGTTTCAGTGTAGGCAAGGGTACAGAAATATTGGCCTCGCCCAATCGTTTTGGGCGGGGCGTTTTGTTTTTATTGGAACGCTCAAGTTCCTCATTTTCAATAATTTGCTGTAAAGTCTTCCAACCTGTTTTTTCTGAAATGCCAGTGATCCGCAGTTCTGTACGCCGATTTTGCTGGTGCTCTTCTTCGCTGCATTCAATACCATTTCGGCAACGGTTCATAAGTTGTCCTTCCCCATAGCCGTGTGCGGCAATTCGGGCGCTGTCTACGCCCTCGCTAATGATGTAGGCTACAGCCGCTGCTGCACGGCGTTGGGAGAGCTTTTGGTTGTAGTCGTCATTGCCACGGCTATCCGTGTGCGAACCTAGTTCGACGGATATGCCTGGATTGTCTTTCATAAGGGTCACGACCTTATCCAGCCGCTCGGCTGCATCGGCTCGAATGTCCCATTTATCGTAGTCGTAGTAGATATTTTGAATTTGAATGCGCTTGTCAATACGAGCACGGTCGAGCTCAATATTGGCCAGGAGGGTACCTTCGTTGTTGCCAGCCGCGAGATTGTCCGTCACGCCGGGGCTCACTTCTCGCACTCCGTCCACACAGACGATACATCCATTCACATTGACATACACTTCGATTCTTTTGGTCAAAAAGCCCTCTTTCCGTATGAGCATGGTGTAGTGGTTGCCGCGCTCAAACGTGAAATTGAAAAAAGCATCCGAGTCGTCTTTGATGGTCAATTCAGGTTGGCGGGTGGTCCGATTGTATATTTCAACGGTTGCGCCCTGAATGGCGTCCACCATCTGATCGGGGCTTTCGCGTACTTCAGCAAGGGTTGCGTCAAAAAGATACCCGGGCCGGCGGCGCAGCTCTATTTTTAGAAAAACCTTTTCTTTGCCGAGTTTTAGGGTATCGCTCTTTTCAAAAAAAATGTCTTTGGTTGCCAAAACACGATAGTTGCCGGGTGGGAGATCAAAAACAAAGTGCCCATCCGGGCCTGTTTCAACTTCTCCGCGTACAATGTTGTCGGGCAACTCAAAAATTATGACCTTTACCTGATTGAGATAACCCCGATTGTTGGTTTCAAAAACGTATCCGTCCACCAGGGTTTGCGCCTGTAGTTTTTGGGCAAAAATGCCAATTAAAAGCAGCGGTAAGAGGAACGAAATGTGTTTATTTCTCATTGAAAATCAATTTAAAAGGCAAAAATAGAAGATAATGCGCATCATTTTCATGGGCACGCCGGAGTTTGCCGTGCCTTCGCTCGAAATTTTATTGGAAAACGGCTGCCAGATAGTGGCCGTCGTTACTGCGCCCGACAAACCGGGTGGACGGCAAGGTATCCAGCAATCGGCAGTTAAACAATTTGCTGTGTCAAAAGGGTTGAAAACTTTACAGCCTGAAAAACTAAAAAGCCCCGAGTTTTTGGAAGAACTCCGATGGCTGAAGCCCGATTTACAGATTGTGGTAGCCTTCAGGATGCTCCCGGAAGTTGTCTGGGCCTTGCCCCCGCTCGGCACCATGAACCTGCATGGTTCTTTGCTGCCAAAGTACCGGGGAGCTGCACCGATCAATTGGGCGATCATTCATGGCGAAACGGAAACGGGGCTGACGACCTTCTTGCTCAAACACGAAATTGATACGGGGGATCTGATTTTTCAGGAAAAACTGCCCATTAACCCGGACGATACGGCTGGCGAACTGCATGACCGTATGATGCAAATTGGCGCAAAACTATTGCTGAAATCCGTGCACGCCATCGAACGCGGAGATCTCAACCCAATGCCTCAAGCCGACATCAAATCCACCCATGCCCCTAAAATATTTGCCGAAACCTGTCGGATCAACTTCGATCAGTCAGCGGTTCAAGTGCATAATTTCATTCGTGGCCTTAGCCCCTATCCAGGCGCGTGGACAACTTTGGAGGACAAGACGCTAAAAATCCTTCGCTCCAGTTTGGACATTGGACATTGGACATTGGACATTGGACATTGGACATTGGACATTGGACATCCCAGCCCCGGCACGCTTGTTTCGGACGGTAAAAACTATTTGAATTTTAGCACCTCAGACGGATTCATTTCGGTTTTGGAACTGCAGATGGAAGGGAAAAGGCGGATGTCCGTCAAGGATTTTTTGAACGGTCATAAAATCAAGATCTAAGCTCAGTGTGTCTTTTGCGAGAAACAATTTGAAGATATAAAATTGAAAATGAACAGAATAGAGAACAATGAGCGCATAAGTGAGTTTTGTTTGGGCAGAAAAGTTCGACATACTTCTATTTCTAATTCAAACGGTTTGGCTGGGCTTGCAAGTCTGCCGTACATTAGCCCAAAATTTAAAACAATGCAATTCCGATTCACTTTACTCGCCATAGCACGAAGTGCGAAAGTAGAATGCTCCTTGGTCATCTTAACTTTGTTGACTTCGTTCACCCTCTTTGCACAAAATATAAATACCACTTTTCGGTCGAAACTCAGTTATCCCGGGCAAACCCTAGCCAATATATGGGGTTACGAGTCACGAGGGCAGGAATATGCACTTGTAGGAGGCGCACAGGGGCTTATCATCGTGGATATCACGAATCCGGACGCACCGCAACAAATCGTGCAGATTCCGGGCCCCAACAACCTCTGGAAAGAGATAAAAACCTATAAACACTACGCTTACGTCACCTCTGAAGGCGGACAGGGCATTCAAGTCGTAGATCTTACAGCGCTTCCTGCTCCCACCGTTCAGAGTCATTTCTATAAGGGAGACGGTGCAATTTTGAATCAACTAAACACCATCCATGCCTTGCATATTGACGAAACCAAGGGCTTTCTCTATGCTTGGGGTGGCAGCCTTTTTGGAGGAGGTGCCAAGATATTCGACCTAAATGCCGATCCTTACAATCCAAAATATGTCGGCAAATACGATCAACTCGGCTATATTCATGATGGTTATGTGGACAACGACACAATGTACAGTTGCCACATTTACGCGGGACAATTCGCTATTGTGAACATGGCAAACAAATCGGCTCCCGAACTCATCAATACACAGACGACCCCGGGCGCTTTTGTACACAATACCTGGATTACCGACGACCGACGAACCATCCTTGCTACGGACGAAGTAAACAATTCTTTCCTGTCAGCTTGGGATGTAAGCGATCCGACCGACATCAAAGAATTGGACAAAATTCAAAGCAATCCAGGCTCGAACAGTATGGTACACAACACCTACGTCCGTAAAAACTGGGCAGTTACCTCCTGGTACAAAGACGGTTTTACGATAGTGGACATTACCCGGCCCGAAAACCTCATTCAGGTGGGCAACTACGATACCTACCCAAGTGGACAAGGTGGCGGGAGTTCAGGTTGTTGGGGCGTTTACCACAACTTCACGAGTGGCAATATAATTGCTTCCAACATAGACGTGGCGGGTGCTGGCGAGCTTTGGATTCTGACACCTAATTATGTCCGCGCTTGTTATTTAGAAGGAAAAATTACGGACGCCATTACGGGAGCATCGCTCCCAAATGCACAGATTCAAGTGGTAGGTACCACCCCGTTGCTTCAAGAATTAAGCGCTATTAACGGGCTTTACAAAACGGGGCAGCAATCTGAAGGATATTACAATGTGCGCGTGAGCAAAAGCGGATATCAGGATTTTGAAACCTTTGTGTATTTCCAGCGTGGAGAAGTTATTTTGCTTGATGTACCGCTCTTCCCCACCGGTTTGAGAACGGTGAGCGGCACCGTGGTCAAACATAGCGATGGCTTACCCGTGGCCAATGCGTCCGTATGGCTGTACGGAGCTCAGAATTATGGCCCGGTCACTACCGATGCTGT
>JBBQSW010000283.1:0-5355 GCA_038213575.1 Chitinophagales bacterium
ACCGATCACCATGACCCGAAGGTTTTTCATACGTTCTAAAGTGGCCTCTCCCAGGAGGATTTCGGTGCGCTGAAGCCAGGCTGGTGTGGAGTGTTCTTCTTTAGGATTCATACTGCAATGCGTATTTTGGCGGCAAAAATACCCTTTCTACTTCACGCAAAGCCGCAACGCTGCAAGGATTTATTTGGGGTATCTATATAATCGTTGTATAAATACAGGAAACTTGCTCGCGCCGCAAAACGCCGAATCTCTTTAAACTTTTTAGAAGCACTCAAGTTCCCCCAATGTTCTAAGCAAGCAATAGAATGTATCACGCTGCCATCCAAAATAAACATGACCCACTTCTCCCTCCTCCATCAAAAAATCAAAAACTTCGATACGATTGCCCAAGCCCTTGCTGAATGGCGAGCAAATGGCCAGCGCATCGTATTTACCAACGGCTGTTTCGACCTTTTGCATTACGGCCATTTGCACTACCTGGCGCAAGCCCGCGATCTGGCCGACCGTCTCGTGGTGGGCCTCAACAGTGCAGATTCCGTTCGCAGGCTCAAAGGCCCGCACCGACCAATCAATGACGAGCTCACCCGCACACACCTGCTCGCGGCGCTTCAAATGGTAGATGCTGTGGTTATTTTTGAAGAAGATACGCCACTAGAACTCATCAAAATTGTTCAACCTGAAATACTGGTGAAAGGGGGCGATTGGAAACCTGAGCAGATCGTTGGTTCAGATCTGGTGTTGGCACGAGGCGGACAGGTCCTCAGCCTGCCCTTTGTAGAGGGATATTCTACCACTAATATTGAGCAGAAGATTTTGGAGCGGTGTTCATAATCCGTGCCCAATCCGTGGAATCCGTGTTCCATCTGCACACGGATTCCACAGATTAGGCACGGATCGTGATCACTTCTTCTCCACGCCCTCCCCGCTAATCAGATTCCCAAAGAAAATTGCGTTGGCGAACAGCCTGTTTGTACCGTACCGATTTTTGTAGTTTCACCAACACCGATGGGATTTCATAACCAAGCGCTGGAACGATATAAGCGTAGTCAGGGACACCGCTAATTACGGAGGGCGGGTTATGCGAGACCCGTGAAAGTGTTTTGGAAACACTGGGCTTGTTTCCTTTAACTGGGGTCCAGCGAAGGCCAAAGGCGTCGGGCAAAATCCAGGCGGAGATGTCGTAAAAAATGCTGTCGCTAAAAACTGTGGGTCGTTCAAATAAGCCTCGAATGAGTCGGTACGGAGCCTGTTCAGTTGGAACAAAAAAGGCAGCGCGACTTTTGAACGTTTGTTCGCTAAAATTCAGGTTTCCATGTAGTTGACAGCGGGCATGTTTTTTAAATCCAAACGGCCACTTTCAGCGGGATTCACGATGCGGTTTCGGGCGGATTTAATTTCATCCAACCGTGTGTGATTGGATGGGGCAGTAATGGTGAGACATACGAGTGGGCGATTTTCATGGGATCTGCCATATTCTTGCAAGCTGATGCGCTCACTGGCGGCATCAAGCGCCTTCATGTAGCCTAAGAGCTGGTCGTGGGTTGTATGCCATTCGCCTACTTCATAGCCCAGCCAGGCGGCGGGCGTTGGGATGGCAGGATTGTAATTTGCCGGGGGCAGGTAATATTCGAGCGTCGGTTTTTCTTGGCACAAGAGCGTAGCCTGCTGGAGTAGCCCAATTGAAAAAAGTAAAATATAGTGGATAAGATGCTTCATAGATTTGAACCAGGTTGCGTTCCTAACCTTAAATTTTAAACGGAAGAAGGCCTCTTTTTAGTTGTTTGACCAATCAATCGCATCACCGCCCACACCATGAAAGCAGAGATAGCGGCAAACTCCCAAGGCACCTGTACCTCTTTTTCCAGATCAACCGTAGACAACTCCTTGCCATACAAATACTGCCCGACCACCTGAATACCATTGTTGAAAAAATGACCTGCCACAGGTACCCAAAAATTGCGGGTTCGCCAGTAAAGCCATCCCAGCAAAAAGCCCAGCAGCACCCTTGGTAAAAAGCCCTCGAACTGGAAATGTGCCGCACTGAACACAACTGCCGAGACCAGAATAGCAACCCAAGGATTGGAGATCCGCCGCATCAGTTGCTGCTGCACCACACCTCGAAAAACCAACTCTTCGCCCAAGGCGGGCAGTAGCGCAACGATCATGATATTGGCTAGGAGTTCTGCCCCATTATCCATCTGGAGCAGACCTCTGATCGCTTCCTCGGCTTGTGCACTGGCTTCTCTGAATAATTCTGGAAGCGGAAGTTGTTGGTTGATATTTAAGACATAAAGCACCAGCGGCAAAGAGACGGCCATCAACAAAACGCCCAGAAAGAGTTCCGTCAGGCGTGGCCATTGCCGGGTTTGTAAGTAATCTGGCCAACCCATGCGTGTCTGGGTAATGCCCCGATAAAAAATCCAAACGGTGATGCCACCTGCCACCAGAAATCCAAACAAATGGGTCAATCCAAGTTGGAGTCGTATTTGCCAGCGTTCCATCGGTGGCGAATCTGCCCTTAGGCCCAACGAGGCATCCCATCCTGTGATGGCACAGACAAAATAGTACAACAATACTCCGATACCAGAGCAGAAAATCATGAGTCCGATTTGTGCCAAAAGCACCAACCTTACTTGCGGTTCGGGCAGGCTTGGAATAGCGGGAGGAAAATCTTGTTCGTCAAGAAGGTCGTTCTCTTGCATAGGCTTCTACATTTGCGCCACAAGGTATCGTAAGACCATTGACTTTTGACGCTGACTTTTGACCCATGAACACATATTACATGGGTATTGTTAACACTTAATAGCCCTGTACCCCGGTCAACAGTAAACGATCAATAGTCAACAGTAAAAAATGACCCATCTCAGCGTAAACATCAACAAAGTAGCCCTGCTGCGCAATTCGCGTGGGAGTAATTTGCCTGATCTCGTGCAAGTTGCCAAAGACATCGAATCCTTTGGCGCACAGGGAATTACGGTTCACCCCCGCCCAGATCAGCGACACGTTCGGTACGATGATATACCCGCTTTAAGGGCAGTAGTGACCACGGAATTCAACATCGAAGGAAAACCCGGAAAGGTTTTTTTGGAATTAGTTTTGGCCAATCCGCCGCATCAGTGCACCCTCGTCCCCGATGCCGAAAACCAGCTCACCAGCGATCACGGCTGGGACACCGTGGCCCAACAATCGGAATTGCGCGAAGTGACACAGGAATTGAAAAAAAAGGGGATCCGGGTTTCGGTGTTCGTGGATCCAGACCCCAAAATGATTGAGGGTGCCAAAGAGGCGGGTGTGGATCGGGTGGAATTTTACACCGGTCCATTCGCGCATGATTTCAAAAAAGATCGGTTTGAGGCGGTTCGGGCCTACACCAAGGCTGCCCTGGTGGCCAATGCATTGGGGGTTGGAATCAATGCCGGGCACGATCTAAACCTTGAAAACCTCCATTTTTTCAAGGCGCATTGCCCACAATTATTGGAAGTGAGTATTGGTCACGCGCTTATTACGGATGCGCTTTATTATGGGTTGGAAAACACCGTTAGGATGTATTTGAGGCAACTGCAATAAAAAGTGTGAGAAAACAACGGGGCCTTTTAACCAAAAAACGCAGGTCTCTGTCGGCTCATTTAGTCTCTCCAAAGCCTTGAAAATCTTACGTTTAAACAAACAAACCCTAAATTTTAATCACTCCGAATTTTAAAAAAAGGTTAATTTTCTTGGTTGTTTGTTAAGCTTGGATGTTACCTTTGGTCGGTTCAATTCTTTTATAAAGCTCTAGTCCTTGCAAATTGCAATCAAATCAAACTTTCAACAGCCGCTTATAGCAGGCCTAGCTCCCATTGGGAGTGCTCTGCTATGAGTGGCTTTTTTTGTCTTCAAGAGAGTACCTCAAATTTAACGAAGTATTTATAGAAATTTCTAAAGCGCCCTGCTCCATTCTCAGGGAGTTTTTAGGCAAGATTTTAATCCATTCTAGTTTTTCACACATTTTTTTCACCAAATTCATCTTTTTGTATGAAGCGATTATTAACAACTTTCGTTCTCGTGTTCGGCGCGTGTGGGCTTATCCTAGCCCAACGCACGGTGACGGGCACCGTGTCAGGCGATGGCGACGCACTTGTTGGCGCATCCATCGCAGTGAAAGGCGCTGGCGGCGGCGCCCGCACCGACATTAATGGCAATTACTCCGTGCGGGTGCCGGGGGATGCCACGACCCTTGTTTTTTCTTACACGGGTTATGCCACTCAAGAAATTGCCCTCGGCTCTTCTGATGTGGTAGATGTAGTAATGGTGAGCAATAGCCAACTTGATGAGGTTGTCGTCACAGCATTGGGCATCAATCGGACTGAAAAGTCACTCGGCTATTCCTCGACACGGTTAGACGGTGCCACCATTACCCGCTCGGGTGAGGTGAACGCCATTCAGGCCTTGGCGGCCAAGGCTTCCGGCATCCAGGTGGTTGGCTCAAGCGGTACGCCGGGCGCGTCTTCCAAGATACTGATCCGTGGCAACGGCTCTTTTCAGCTCAACAGCCAGCCGCTGATCGTGATAGACAATGTGCCTTACGACAACTCGGTCAACACGGTGATCGGCAACGACTACCCCTTCAACTCCAACTTGCAGGGTGTCAGCGAATCCAACCGCGGTCTTGACATCAACCCTGACGACATCGAAAGCCTCACAGTTCTGAAAGGCCCCTCGGCCAGCGCATTGTATGGTACCCGGGCTGCCAACGGTGTGATCATGATCACGACCAAAAAAGGAAAAAAAGGCCTGAGCGGCAGCTACAGCTTTTCTTATGGCATAGATCAGGTGAACAAACTCCCTGACCTGCAAACCACCTTCGGGCAGGGCAACGGCGGTGGCACCGCCGTTCTTGATGCTAACAACGTGGTGGTGTCCAGCAAGGCGGAAGGCACGTTCAGCTCAGCTACACCGAATAGCTGGGGTGTTCGTATCCCAGCTGGTCAATCGTTTGACAACCTAGACCTCTATTTTCAGAACGGTCAAACCACCAACCACAATTTCTCCATCGGCGGCGGCACCGACAACACTACCTTCCGCTTCTCATTCAGCAACACTGACCAAACGGGCATCATCCCCAACACCCAGCTCAACCGCAACACATTCCGCGTGAACGCATCCACGGGTGTGGACAAGTTCAAAATCTCGATCAACGCAGCCTACACCAATACGCGCGATACGAAAGCGCAAAACGGTAGCAACCTTTCCGGTGTGATGCTCCCGCTGCTCCGTATGCCCGCCGACCACAACGTGCTCGGTGGCACCGCTGCCAATAACTACGAAAACCTCGACGGTTCGCAACACCAGTATTTCTCACCCTACGACAACCCG
>JBBQSW010000284.1:0-5338 GCA_038213575.1 Chitinophagales bacterium
GCATTTTTCTTTAGCATCTTCGGAGGCTCCCGGCATCTATTTTCTCGAGCTGCGCTCGGGCCAGCAATCTGTTTGGTTGAAATTTGTGGTACAGCCGTAGGATTGTGCCAATCTTTTCGTCCTTTGCGACCTATAAACACATCGCATGGACTTTAGAAGAATCGCCCTTCTTTCCGGGCCGCTGCTTTTTGCGCTGGTCGCACTGGCGCCCACCCCGGCTGGAATGCCCTGGCCCGCGCAGATTACTGCTGCCATTACCCTCTGGATCGCGGTTTGGTGGATTACAGATCCGATCGAAATGGCGGCCACCTCCCTGTTGCCGCTGGTCTTGTTGCCTTTGGCGGGTGTTGCTTCGCTCAAAACGGTGGGGGCTGAATATGGCAACGAGATCATTTTCCTGTTCATGGCCGGGTTTTTCATGGGCAAGTCCATCGAGCGCTGGCAACTGCACCGCCGCATCGCTTTGCGCATGGTTTTGTGGATTGGTACGGATCCAGCCCGAACCGTGCTGGGTTTTATGGCGGCCTCCGCATTAATTTCAATGTGGATTTCCAATACGGCGACGGCGGTGATGATGACTCCGGTGGCCATCGCGGTTGTCGCTCAAAGTGAAGGGATGGCCGGACATAAAAATTTCGCCAAATCCCTTTTGCTCGGCGTGGGTTATGCTTGCTCTATTGGAGGGCTTGCCACCATGATCGGCACCCCAACCAATGCTATTTTTATAGCCTTTGCGCAGCAAAATATGGGAGAGACGGTCACTTTTGGAAAATGGCTCTTGTTCGGCGTCCCTTTTGCGCTCAGCTTGTTGTGGGTATGTTGGAAGTTGTTGATTTGGATGTTTCCGGTAGAGGGAAATGGATCAAAATCTATTGATTCTCAAGATCATTTGCGGAATCAACTCCTTGAACTGGGGCCGATTTCAAAGCCTGAAAAACGGATTTTTTGGGTCTTTGGAGCGGTCATTTTAGCCTGGGTATCGGGCTCTCTTTTGTGGTACAGTCCCTTGAATCAATGGATTCATGTACACATGGCCGGGCTGCCCTTGCCCGAAAATCTGGATAAGCTACCTGCCTATTGTTCCGATACGGTCGTAGCTATTATAGGAGCGATCTTGTTTTTCCTGATGCCTGCTGGTAGTCCTAACGAAAAGACCACGCTACTCGATTGGCCCACGGCATCCAAAATTCCCTGGGCTATACTCCTGTTGTTTGGCGGCGGACTTGCGCTTGCCAAGGGTTTTGATTTGAGCGGGTTGGCGGTATGGTTTGGCGAACAAATGAAGGGGCTTGGCTTCTTGCCTCATGCGGTCATCCTTTTGGTGGTGCTCAGTGCTGTGGTGCTGCTCAGTGAGGTGGCATCCAATATTGCTACGGCCTCCATGATGATGCCGGTGTTGGCTGCATTGGCAGGTAGCATTGGTTCACATCCGTTTGGTTTATTGCTGAGTGCTACCATGGCTGCATCTTTTGGTTTTGGACTGCCCATCGCTACCGCGCCCAATAGTATAGTGTTTGCTACGGGGCTCCTGAGTACCCGCGATATGGCCAAGGCTGGATTTTTGCTTGATGCGTTGGCGGTGTTGTTGTTGCTTGCGTTTATCTATATTTTGCTACCCATCGTTTGGGGTATCAGAGTATAATTTGCCAAGAGGCTTTGGTCGCCTTCTGAAAAACGTTATTTTGGCCTTTGCAGCATACTTTCTTCCATTTGTGGTCATTTTTTTCTTCATTTTTTTTTGAACGAACATCGTTAATGAAGATTCTTTCAAAATTAGATAATTAATTGATAATCAATTTATTAAATAATAACTAGAAGTTGCAACACTTTATTTTCAAACATTTAACAGTTTTTGTGGAAGCTTTATTTGGTGTTTGTTGAACATGCCCTTACCTTTGACGCAACATTTTAAACAAACAGGAGATTGCCATGACAAGTATGGAATTCAATACCAAACTGAGCACTTTGACGAGCATGCTGCACTCCTTCGCCTATAACTTGACGAAGAACGTGGAAGATGCCAAAGATTTGTATCAGGAAACGACTTATCGCGCGCTTTTCAACCGCGATAAGTTCCAGCCCGACACCAATTTCAAGGCGTGGATGTTCACGATCATGAAGAACATCTTCATCAACAACTACCGTAAAAAGGTGAAAGCCAATACGGTGTTGGACAATACAGAAAACCAATATTACCTCAACTCGTTCAGCCACTCGGCAGCCAATGCGGCAGAAGGCGGCATCCTGCTCAAGGAACTGAACACGATGGTCACTGCGCTGGATGACAGCATTCGTATTCCTTTTACGATGCATTTTGAAGGCTATAAGTACCAGGAAATTGCGGACGATTTAAAACTGCCCTTGGGTACGGTTAAAAGTCGCATTTTCTTTGCACGGAAAGAGTTGAAAGAGAAAATCATGTCAAATTACGGGTTCAACCCGAATTAGTAGAACCAGTTTTGTTCGAAAACAGAAAAGCCGCCCCAAAAGAGCGGCTTTTTTTGTTTGTGGTAGCATGGCCTTCAGGACATGCTACCAATATCCCCAATGCCAACGCACATCTCCCCGATTGGTCCATTCCAGCGCGGGTGCAGGAAACTTAAAAATGTTGGCTGTGTAGAGCAATGCCTTTAAAAACCTGCTTTTAACAGGAATCCGCGTCAAATCCACATCGGGCGAAAGCAAAAACTGGCGAGTGCGCGGAAATTGCTGTGGGTCAAGCCGATAGGTAATGCAGTCGTTTCCCACACAGGATTTATCTTGTTGCCATTCGTAGCCAAATCCCTCGAAAATATTGTCCGCGCCCATGCCTACGGCTAAGTTGAGCCAGCGAGGGCACCATCGGGCGCGGTCGCCCAAAAGAGAGCGCGGATTTACAGAGGCCCAGACTACCAGCGTATTGTAATTTTTCAGGAACAAATTTATAGGCCCGGTACCGTAAAGTTCATCGGCGCGTTGCTTCAAAGTTGTGGAAGCTTGACTGCTTGCTGGGTGGAAAGGATAAATCGGCTCATTAGGATAACGCACTGGCATGGCGCTCATTTTCATGGAGATACGCTGCTCGCCCCAGGCAAATTGCTGTGCCAAAAAGAGACCTGACCCAAGCGTATTAAACCCAATATCGCTCCAGGACCAACCCCATTGCTCCGAAAATCCATCGAAGGTTTCGAGCGAGGTTTGGATCAGTTGTCCGCCTGCAAAACCTGCCCAAGCAGCACTTCGCGGACGCATCCCCGTCCATTTTGCCATTCCAAATACCCATCGGCTTTCATGGTACGACATGAGTCCATGGCCCATCTTGTCCATCTGGTTCCATTCGCGCAAATCATTGAATGTGTGAAATTTGCTCAATGGGTAGTCAGAATACCAGGCTTTGTAAAGCCCCACCATGGAGGCTCCATACGCAGCCGTTCCCGTGCCAATCCCAGCCCAGAGACGAGTTTTGCTGATTGAATCGGCGGGGGCTAACGAAAAAATCTTTTGGGAAAAAGCGGGAGCTCCCGGAAATCTGAGTAGAACAATCAGGAGACAAAAACGGAGAAGCATAGGTAAATGTCTCAAATTTTTATTTTAAACACATTAGGCACCATAGGACACATAGTCCAGGATTTCAATACTATTTGTTCTATGGTGCCTATTGTGTTTTATTTGACTCGAACTACTCCTTCGTCAGATCCAAGTCCTTGAGCATCAGCAAAAAAGACTTTCCAAAGAGTGTAAAAGAGGCAAAATCGAGGCTGTTCGTGTTGGGGCGAAGGCGGGTGTATTGTGCCCGGTTGCGCTCGACGATGTGTTTGATTTCCTTCAAAATTTCGGCTTTTTGAAGTTTGCCCTTAGCATCGGTGAAGGGTATGTGGAAGCCGAGTTCGCGGAAAAATTCGGATTCGGTGATTTGAAAAAACAAGTGCAAAAATTCCCGGTCTGGCTTTGGAGGTGCTTGGTGGAAAAGCGTGAAACCCGCCACATATTGCGACACCGCAAAGGCCAGCGTGTAGTGGCCCTGTTGCATAGGCCATTCCATATTCGCCAATTCACCCCCGATAAAGCTCGCCAAGGTGCCGTGCGGAACCGCTGGATTGGCGCCAAAAGTGCTGCGCGTCCGATACATTTCCTTAAAAAATGCTTCCTTGGGCCGATCAAGCAAGGTCTGCAATTCACGGCGCATCTGTTGCACTTTCACTTGGGGAGTGAGGTTGTTTTTGGTGAAATAGGTAGCGTACACTTTTTCCAATAAATCCATCATAAAGCCCTCAGGCTTAACGAGATAATCAAGCCTAAATGCCAGGGCTAACAATAGGTAAGCATAGCTGCCAGGGTATATGTTAGGGTCTGGCTTACCCTGGTCTATTTCGGCGAATGCGGCTTCTATAGAGCGTAGGATATAGGCGTATTTAGTTTCTTTTTCAGCATCGGAAATATTGCCGTGATCGCGTTCTTCTGCGGGGCGGAGCACGGCGAACTCACTGAGCAGCAGGTCGTCTTGTTTGTCGGCGTGGATGGCGAGCTCGCGCAGTGCATGGAGGATTTTGAGCGGCGAGCCGTCTATGGTGCGCGTGTCGAACACAATGCTGAGGTTGTTGTCGGCATCGAGTGCGAAGCGGCTGAATTTCAGATTGAAATTGGCCTCCATGAGTCGCCGCATAAAACCCACGTTGAGGTCGTCGGCGTGGGCCACCTTGCTTTCGGCTTTTACTTTTTCGGCGTTGGCGAAACCCGTGATGTGCTGCGAGCCTTGCCAAAGCTCGAATCGGATTTCGTGTTCAGTCTCCTGCCAAGTGATGTTGGGCACTTTGGCGTCCTCATCTTTCAGGAAAGTAAGAAAATCCAGGTAGGCCGCCAGATGCTCGCCTTGTTCGAAGGCTTCCAGCGAGCGGTCGAAGGCTTGTTGCTGCGCGTCGGATTTGTAGGCATCAGAAAAGCGGCCAAACGGGATGTCGGGCTGTTGTGCTGTTTTTTGAAATCCAAAAAGTCGGGTGATAAAATCCATGGGTCGCGCAAGAGAGCGGGCAAAAGTAGGAAGTTTGCGGATAACCCGTTTGTGGAATCATCGCCTGTTTATCTTGACTAAGCTGCCGTTGCTAAGCCATTTGCCATCGGCGCTGAAAACGCGGTAGAAATATTCTGATTGGGGCAGGTCTTCAAGTTCGATCCGGTATGGCAGACGATCAATACGACTTTCTTTAAGCAAGCGGCCAAACGCGTCGTAGAGTTGAAATACCAAGGCTTGAGCCAGGTACTCGTTTTGGCTGCTCACCACCACATGGTCACTCGCAGGATTGGGGAAAAGATTGAAGGCTTCTGTCTCCGCCTCCATAGTGCTGACGGTACAAGGTGGATC
>JBBQSW010000285.1:0-5321 GCA_038213575.1 Chitinophagales bacterium
TCTTTTTTACAGTTGGGCATGAAAAAAATCAAGCCGGACAAAAAAGCAATTAAGTAAAATAGATGCTTCATTTTTTGTTATTTCAGTTGGATGATTTGTTTGCAAGTAAGCTTCGACAGTTCATTGGCAGAGGCAAGCCTACCGATGCCCATAACTGACCGAGAAAAAGGGATAATTGTCAATCAATGGATCATTGGAAAAGAAGTAGCCCGCGCTGATATAGATTTTGTTGGTGATGTAGAAAAACATCTCCGCATTGCCAGCAAACAGGGTCGTTTGCGGATATACAACGCGGTTATCCTCATACGCGATAAAATAGCGCGAATAGACATCCGTTCGTGCGCCAATGGCATCGGTTTTTGGAAAAAAACGAATCAAACTGCCTTGCACACGGAAAGAGAGATTGCCTACCATCTGCTCTTTCAAGTTTACTGATTTTTTGTCTTTACTTTTGGTTTTTTCAACCAGAGGAATCAGGTATCGCAGATCCGCAGACGCTTGAAAAGCCGGGAAAAATTTGGAATCCACTTCCTCCCGGAGAAAAGGGGTTTCCATCAGCTTGCCCCCGATACGAACATCCATCTGCGCGCCTTTGATATAGCGGAGATCAGGATCGTCGCCGTATCCGAAATAGGCTACTTTGCCCAAAGCGACATTGAGCAGGCCGCCTACCTGTTGCAGCACGTCGTTGGCCACATAGCGTTTTTGTTCGGAAGTGTCCGTGATGCCCGGGATCAGGGTCGGAACGGAGTTGAACAGGTAAAAGTCCAGATCTGTCTTGCCGATGTAGGCTTTGAAATTGTAGGTCTGGAGGTTGATTTTGGGCGAGGCACCGTTGTAGCCGAGGGTGAAGAGGTCGAGGAATTCGGAGGAGGATTGGTTGGCGGCAGAGGAATTCTCCTTGTTATCTTCCAGTGTGTTATCTTGAGATTTTGCACTAATAGCTATTGTAAATAGCAGTATCAGCGCTAATAGTTGCTTTTTCATAACGAAAGGGACGATTTAAGTTTATAAAAGTGTGGTAGTAGATTAAAACATGGCACACCATGCCTCTACATATTGTTGCAAAAAAGAAATCAGGTTGGGATTGATTGTTCCGTTTTCAAAAAATGGTCTCGCATTGGTAGGAGAAAGACTCATAAATGCTGCTGTAAATTCACGCAAATGCCGTATTGAATCGGTGTTGCCACATTGTTGTACTATTTGCGATAGTTGTGTTGCAATCCTATCTCGAGTTACATAGGCCAATGTAGCATCGGGTGTGTTATTATCTCCAAATAGATCAGGCTCGGCAGACCGCTGACCACTTGTGTTCGGAGAACCGGAAAATACGCGCCAAGTGGGGTTAGATGACGCATGTTGGCTGGTACGATGCCCCCAAGCCTCTCGTCTTTTGCCGTTTTGGTTTAAAACATCCCGCAGCTCATCAGCAAAGCATCCCTCGCCACCGGATTGACTTTCCCCGGTATCACCGTATGTACCATAAGGCGGTCTGGAAGAGCCCCGTATATTAGTTGCACTTCCTGTAGAACAAGCAAAGAGTACAATTTTGGCATCGTCAGCCAAGTATGGTTCGATCTGTCGGGCGAATTCTGCTGTTGGCATACATCGTGAACAGCCTCTTCCAATGCCATTTCCGTTGCCTAAATTAAGCCACCGATTTAATCCGTGGGTAGAAATGGTGAGCAGCCCAATTTTTCTTGGCGCGCCGAGTTGAGCGCTCATTTGGGTGCAAGTTGTTTCAATATTTCTAATTATTTCTGCAGCCGTTAGCACTTCTACACCACTCCGAATTCCAACCTTAAACTGGTTGTTTCTGTAGGCAATTCCACCTTGAATTCTGGCTATGAATATTGCACAATTTCTAAACGTATTTCTGGCACCTGGAGTAAACTCTTCGCCCCCGATATAATCCGCATAGAAATGCATACTAATCCCATTCATCAATGTATGCGGATAATACGCTACCGTCATGACTACAGGCACCGACGCTACCACTCGGTCTGACAAAAACGCTCCACCGGCAAACTCCGCGAACGGCATTTCCCGGGTCTGACCAGCCTCTGGATCATGGATAGTTACCATTGCTCTACCGCCTTCGGATTCTCCCCGCAACCCGGTAATGACCACTGGTCGAGCAGGATGGCTGGCAAAAGACACCCACAAGGGCCCGAACGCCGTGGCCAAGCTGAGCACATCGTCCAGTTCATAGGGTTGGGCTGGTAGTTCGGTCAGTCCCCAGCGCTGCAAGGTGGCGCTCATGTTGGTAAAATCGAGGAACTCCCTTTCCGCGTAATTCCGCCATGCGCCTTCGCCGCGCAGTATCTCCTCGGGCCGCGCCGTGATCTGGTGAATCCAGGCGGCCATCATCACCAAGGAAGCCCGCCGGGCATCAACGCTTTCCGAACGGATCATGGACGGTACGCCGAAATCGTAATCGAACGTCCGTGGCGCAGAAGCCTCTTCTGCAATACCCTCTTCCTCGTCCTGTGCAAAAGCCAGGGCGGGGGCCAAGAAGGCTATTATCAGTACAGAAAGAAATCGATGTAATTTCATAACCTCAAGGTTTAAGGGTATACGAAATACACCGGGCGATCAAAACGCTGATTAGGATCATGGCCAGTCGTATTGCCGGTTTCGTCTCGCGTAAATCCAGCTTCCGAGCGTACCAGACGTGCAAGCAAGAATTGTTCAAAGCGCTGGAAACGAAGCTGTTCCGTTCGGCCCCAAGGATTGTTCATATAAACTATGGTACCATTGGGCGTGCCGTCGCCTGCGATCCCAGTAATTACCATGGCATGCGGTTCGGCCTCTGTACTTCCTTCAGACGAAACGTCGGTTCCGACCCAGATTGGGCCGCGTTCCTGGAGTATACGTGCATAATCTTCCGGGGTATAGGATTGGTAGGCCCGGTCGACCGTCAGGTGGTAGTGACGAAAAATTTGATCGTGTTCAGGATCCAATCCTCCCTCGATACACCATTGTTGCCAAAACTCCGAATCTCCTGTGATGTCCTCGGGTACCGTGGAAGCTTGTTGTCGCCAGGACAAGATCATGGCAAGCGAAGCCTCCCAGCAATTATTACCGTTTTGCTGGACAATGGGCACATCCAGTCGCACATTGATGGTCATCTGACTTGAATTTTCAGCGATCGTGGATGTCGGTTGCTCGGCTTGAGCAGCCAAGCATAAAGGCGTAAAAAGGACACTTAGCAATATGAAGTTTTTCATGGTGTCAGTTCAATTGATTGAGTGAAAGGTATCCGTAGGTGGTTTTTACGGCCAACTTAACCAAGGGCGGTTTGCCTTGTGGGAACCAGGTAACCTGATACTCGAACTGATCTTCGCCAGGCGGCTGCATCAGGTACACGGTTTTGGAGAGTTCTTCGGCAGATTTGCGCAGCAGGATTTTTTCCGTTTTCGGCGCGCCATTGACGGTATAGGCAATTTTCACTTCGGCAGCCAACATCTTTTCGCGTTGTATCAGGTCGGGGTCAACTTCGATGTACACGGGTTTGCGGTACAGGGGCGGCGCCAGGGTCAGGCTGTTGGCCTCGGTGGCCTGCCAGTTGGTCTCGAAGGTGTAGCCGCCGAAAAAGCTCCATTTGGTTTTGTATTCATAGCCCAGCCATTTGGCCTGGTTGTCGTCCCCTTTCCAGCCGTATTGCATCACATAGTCGTTGGTAGCCTCGTTGAATTTTCGTTTGTCAATCACTATGCCCTGCACCGTCGTTTCGCCGTTTGCGTGTTTTTTGCGCAGCGAGACCTCCACCGAGTTCACGTAGGTGCCAAAGTCGCTGAAATTCAGCCCATCGAGCCGGGTGTGTATTTCGCGTTGTTTGTAAAGTGGGTCATCCAGATTGACCCGTACAAAACAAGCCGGGCAGTTTTTCTTGACGTTGCCCACATTTTCATCAAAGCGAAAGGTGCGGGTGTCAGAAGTAAACTTGGATAGGTCCACCGTGAAGTTGCCCGTTTGGCGCTGTCGTTTCATCACATAGGAAATCGCAGCCGAAATCGTGGGCATCGCTTCGTAGGGGGGGAGCTCATAGGCTTGCTGTTGGGCGCTGTCTCTCCCGCCACCATTGCGGCGCTGAGCCGAGTTAGGCTCCACCAATTCCCGTCCTTCCTGCTGAAAACTTTGCTGCAACCGCTGGTAAGCGCCTTGGCGGGTGCGTTCGTTCATTTCGGAACGCTGGCGATAGCGGTCAGCCATTTGCATGTTGTACTGTCGGGTTTCCTGTCTATTTTTTTCCAGCGACTCGGTGGCCCGATCGAGCATACTTTTTTGGTTTTGACCGCCCGTCAGTTGGCTGAGCTCGGGCACGCCAGTACCGCCGATTTTATCGAACATCAGGTTGGTCAATTTGTCGTAGGCGGTTTGCATCAACCGTTCAAGGTTTTCGTCTTCGCCAATCTGTTCCACCTTGATGGCGCCCTGGTCTTTTAAATCGTCGAAGGTGTCCACTATTTCCGCCGAAAGCATGGGCGTGGCCACGGCGGCCTGAAAATTCCGGTGTTCATACAATCGCGACCAGTCAGCGGTAATTTTCACCTGTTTGGGCGACAAGTAACCTTCCACCTGCATTTCCAGGGAAATGGAAAAATCGGGCGTCGGCGTTTCAAAAGTAGCCCAGAGGATATCGGCACCTTCTTTGGTGAGCTGTACCGAAATGGCCAATTTGCTGCCTTCTAAAGTAGGAGCTGTGCCGAGGCCGACAACTTTTTTCACCGTCTCGCCATTGGGTTGATTGAATGATGAGATAAGTGCTACGGTTCCGCCTTTGAACAACACCGGACCAATAATCTTGCCCTGCGTGTATTTTTTCCGCAACTCGGTTTCGGCCTGTTTCAGCTGTTCTGCATCGGTCTCGAGGATAAATACCGCATGAACAATTCCCCCGCCATTGTTGCTTTCTGTTAGAATAGACTCATCGTCTTTATTGGCATCAATGTTCTTCACATATTTGATGAAGGAAAACTGAGGCTTGGATTCCGGTGTACGAGCCAACTGTATCTTATTTGGGAGATAATAAAATTCCTTTTCGCTTTTCAGTTTTGGAAAAACGATCACTTCGCCAGCTCGCACCGGATTATCAAGCATAAACTGTTGGCTGGTGGCAGTTTGGGTAATTAGCAGGCTCAAACCAACTAAAATCCATAGTCGAAAAAATAGATGATACATAGCAATTGAATCTTTGGTTAGTTATTCAAAAAGCACTTTAAAAGCATCCAAAACAATGTCCACCACCTTCCCTTCTGTACTGCTGGCCGGGGTAAGTACATTGCCCAATTCCTTGGCTTTTTTGAAAAGGTCGGAGT
>JBBQSW010000286.1:0-5303 GCA_038213575.1 Chitinophagales bacterium
GTTTGTTCGACTCTTTTGAACTGATCCTTTGTTGCGCCTCAGTCATGAAGAGCCCGCTACAATCCTTCGTCGCGCCTAGTCTCATCTCAAAATAATCTGACCAAACTATCAAAGACTTCGTGCCCCTGCCACTAGTGCCGCGTTCGGCGAACACCCAAATTCATTGGTTATTTGCTGGCCTAGGCGCCAGACAAAGCCACCAATCACCAGTAAACCAATCACCAGTAAACCAATCACTACTAAACCAATCACCATGCCCAACCTCCCCCTTTTCGGTCTTGATCTCGGTGGCACCAAAATAGAAGGGGTG
Source organism: Chitinophagales bacterium (assembly GCA_038213575.1). GTDB lineage: Bacteria > Bacteroidota > Bacteroidia > Chitinophagales > Saprospiraceae > M3007. Next base: position 311 of record JBBQSW010000286.1, read on the forward strand.
GTTCTTGAAAGCCGCGCCAACCCACAACCTGTCTGCCGCTTGCGTATCCCAACGGAGGCTAATCTGGGATACCAGCACATCATCGGTCAAGTGGCCAAAATGTTGGAGATGCTTTGTTCCGAGACAGGCCTGAAACCCCAATCCCTCGGAATCGGGCATCCGGGCACCCTGGATCCCAACACCGGCGTGATTAAAAACGCGAATACAACGGTGCTCAATAACCATCCCTTCCACACAGACCTGGAAGCTCGACTGGGCATTTCGGTCCGTTTGGCAAACGATGCAAACTGTTTTGCCGTAGCCGAGGCGCTCATGGGTGCCGTGCCAGAAGTGATGCCCAATGCTGAAGCCGTGTTCGGGGTTATCCTTGGCACAGGCGTAGGCGGCGGTTGGGTGCTTAATGGTAAAGTTCGCAACGGGCGACAGGGCATTGCAGGCGAGTGGGGGCACAATTTTCTCCACGAAAGCGGTGGCCCTTGTTATTGTGGGCATTCGGGCTGTGTGGAAAACGTGATTTCAGGACCTGCTTTGGAGCGGTATTATGCCAGCCTTACGGGGCAGAAACTTGCGCTTCGCGACATTGTAACCCGTTCAAAATCAATTGAAGACGCTGCTGCAGTTGAGACCATGGATCGGCTGTTGCATTTTTTCGGGAAAGCCATGGCGGTCGTCATCAACATCATGGATCCAGATGCCGTAGTGCTGGGCGGCGGTGTGGGCAACATTGAGCTGTTGTACACTCATGGCCCGGCAGAAGTACAAAAACACCTTTTTAACCATCGAATTGACACCGTGTTCCTTCGCCCTAAATTGGGGGATAGCGCGGGGGTGTTTGGAGCAGCGTTGTTATAGCGGTAACTTTAGTTGCTGGAATGATTTTTCACCGAACTTTTTCTAAAAAGCGAAATCGGGCTACCTTTGCGCGTTCAATCGCCTAAGTACCGATAAAGGCGGTTTTTTCTGCCTCCTATTAAGGGGGGCGAGTTTGTTCCAAAACAATCCTCCATTCAACATTTATCAATTCAACCGTATAAAAAATGGCAACGACGACAGATATCCGCAACGGCCTTTGCATCGAACACAACAATGACATTGTTAAGATCATTGATTTTTCGAAGTTCCAAGTAGGTCGCGGGAGCGGCAAGGTGTGGGTTAAACTCAAAAGCACCACTTCTGGCAGGGTGGTAGAACACACTTTCAACAGTGGCGCCACCGTCAATGAAGTGCGCGTAGAACGCCGCAAATTCCAATACCTCTACCCTGAGGACGGCGGTTACGCCCTTATGAACCAAGAAACCTACGACCAGATTTCCATCCCCGAAGAAATGGTGGACAATGGCAAATTCCTCAAGGAAGGCGACATTGTAGAGGTGCTTTACCATTCCGCAAAAGAGACGATCCTGTCTGTGGAACTGCCTCAAACCGTGGAACTCCTGATCACCTACTGTGAGCCTGGACTGCGTGGCGACACTGCAACCAATACCCTCAAACCTGCTACCGTAGAAACTGGTGCCGAAGTACGGGTGCCACTTTTCTGCGAACAAGGCGACAAAATCAAGATTGATACGGCTACGGGTTCGTACATGGAGCGGGTGAAGAAGTAAAAGCGTATTGTGGCCAATGAGGCCAATGTAGCGATAAATGGGGGTTCGGCATAGCGCTGAACCCCCATTTTGTGTTTTGGTGAAATGGAGGAGACCTCTCCGACGCAGGAGAAGGGGTCCCCTCAACTTCGGCTCCGCATGAAGTTTACCAAGTGTCGCCTGCCTCATACTGCGACCAATGACCCCTATTAAACCTCAGCCTGAATAGTTGTTAAAAAAAATACCTTTGCAACCGAATAAATCGAATCAATCTCCCGCCCGTTCCCAAACAATGAATCCAAAAGGCAACATTCTTCAGTTGATTTCGCGTGGCCAGCTCGAAGAGGCCATTGCGGCCTGGCTTCAGGCTATAAACGCCAATGATGCTGTCCGCACGGACGTGCTGGGCTATTCCGCTCGCCTCGCCAACGCATCCGCCGAACGGAATAGAGGCGTCATCGAATTCAAAGATGAAAACCTGGAAAGAAACCGTGTGATGGCTGCCATGCTAGACACGCTCCAAAACTGGCAACCAGGGGGCGATTATGCCCCGCTTTACCGCGCCATCGAGCAACTCGGCATTGACGACCAAACAGAAATCGAAGCCGCCCAACTGGTCAACTGCGACCGCACCAAGCCGGCCAAATCATTCCGCCGCGTCTTTGGAAACCGCAAAAATCAAGCGCATTTTCAATTCTACTTCCTCTGCGGCTGTCCCAATGAAATGCCTGGGTCTTTTGCCAAACGCCTGATTTACAGCATCATCAAAGATCACCTGGACGGACGCCAATCAAGCATCAACTTCCCTTTCCAAGAAGGAATTGACCGCATCCGAAGCGAAGAACTACCGCTGGGCGATGACCTGGAAGCCAGCAAGAAACGTTTTAAAGCGTATGTCGCCAAACGATTCAAATTCTCTGATGCCCAGACTTTTGAATCGTTCATCGAAACAGGGGTGCCGAAATTGGAAGAAGATTTCGTGACGGCTGTTTTTGAAGTCTCCGACAAAAAATGGGACGGCGACGAAGGAGAAATCCGCGACTATTTCGACTGGATGATGCGCACGTTCCGCTGCGCCCATGCTGCCGTGCCGACTTTTTTGTTCTTCATCGTGCTGCGCAGCCAAAATCTGTGGAACGAAGCACGAAGACTCCCTCGCCAAACTACTATAATGCAGGAATTAACCACCCTCTCCACCGAACATTCGGAATACTCCACCGTCATAGCAGATTTCCCCCCGGTTGATGCGCAAGATTTTGCCGACTGGCTGGCCGAACTCGGCGTCCGAAACCCCAATTATGCCGGACAAGTCATTGATGCGCTTGCCCAAACCCTGAAACCGCACGAAAGGCAAATGTTCAACACCGACAACCGCTTGCACATGAAAGACATCGAGATTGTGCAGCGCATGATTTACGAAAAAGCCGTTCAGCAACCAGCAAACGGATAATCCGTGTTTTTGCAGGTTACTTTGCACAGATATCATAATGACCATTTTTACACATTGACCGCATGAGTTTCCACATCTACAAAGCCAAGGGCCAAGCCGATTTACCCGTTTCGGCACCCAATCCCAAACTGCAGGATGCCAGTCTTTACATGCCGCCCAAAGGTTTGCAGAGCGCGGTCAACGTAGCCCTCGCGCTCGGCCAGCCCCTGTTGCTGACGGGCGAACCCGGCACGGGAAAAACCCAACTGGCCTATCACCTGGCCTACTTTTTTGGACTGGGGAAACCCCTGGTGTTCAATGCGCAGACCACTTCTGCTGCCCGCGACCTGTTTTACCGCTACGATGCGCTGGGACATTTCCAGTACAGCCAAACACAAAAAAACGCCCTCTCGCCCGAAGACGTAGAAGCGCGTTTTATCCATTATCAAGCCCTCGGCGAAGCCATTCGTCACCAGCGCAAGACGGTGGTTTTGCTCGACGAAATCGACAAGGCTCCCCGCGATTTGCCCAACGACGTGCTGGCAGCCATCGAAGACCTGCGCTTTGAGGTGCCGGAAATCGGCAAATCGTTCCAGTCCTCCACCGACCTGCGGCCCATCATCGTGATGACCTCCAACTCGGAGAAAAACCTGCCCGATGCCTTCCTGCGCCGGGTTGTTTATTATCATATCGCCTTCCCCGACCACCGTTCTTTGCTGGAAATCGTGTCGGCAAAAGTCGAAGGATTTGACTCGGCAGGCCTGGATGCCGTTGTGGCACATTTTGAAGAAATACGCGCTGGCAGGGAAGTTAAACTCCGCAAGAACCCCGCCACCGCCGAACTGATACAATGGGCCAGCCTGCTGCGCCGCCTTGATTTCCCGGCGGCCAAACTGGCCGATTTAGGTGCCTTGAGCGATGCGGAGCAGGAATTGCTAATGCTTTCTTATCCGGTTTTGGCCAAGAGCAAAGAAGATTTGAAGGCCTTGGGCGATTGGCTGTAATTGTACCGGCGACTTTAGTCACAGGAATCAGCCAATAGGAATGCGTCAAAAAGATAGGAGTTGAAAATGACGCGAAATTTTATTTCGTTTTCTTTGGCTTGAAACCTCGTAGGTTTTTAAAACCTACGAGGTTTAGCGCTCGAATAAAATATAAATTTGTTGGTTACTCAAAGTCAACCCTTTTGTAACAACCTCCGAAATTCATCACTTCATCACCCCATCACCCCATCACTTCATCACCCCATCAATTCATCACTCCATCACCCCATCACTTCATCACTTCATCACTTCATAAACACCGCGTGACCCGCACTCGTCCATACCTCCTCACCGCGCTCCTCCTCGATGTCCTTGAAACCGAGGGCTGGAAAATTGGCACCGGGCAGCAGCTCCGGATCCAGGAGCTCCTGCGCCAATTGCCGGACGATGTAGACGACGATGCGCTCGGTCTCGCACTCGCGCCTTTGCTCGCCCGCAACCCGCAGGAGCAGTCGCTGGTGTACGAAAAGCTGGAGGAATGCCGCCGAAGGGCCGATGAACTGGCCGAAGTCCCTTCTGCCTACAGGGCACAGGAGCAGGCCGAAGCAGCGCGAACGCACCGCCGTTGGCGGATATGGCTACCCCTGGCTTTGCTGGGCTTGCTGGGACTGGGCATCGGGATCGGGTACTGGCAAATGGGCAAACCGCAACCAGTTGAAATTATACGCAAGGAGTTCAGCGTCAACAAAGGGCAAAACACCCAAATCTGTCCCTCGGACTTTGCAGATTCCGACTCTTTGCGGGGTAATGTGACTTATTTGACAATCATGTTTCAAAACTCATTTTCCAAAAAATAAAAAAACGGCGAGTCCGCTTTCGGCGCCTATTCCATCCAGAACGATACCTGCCTCCTGTACGCGGCCAAAGACACAATTGGCCAAGATTCCCTTGTGCTGAGTCTGGCTTATGCCAAAGGCGAAAAAACGGAATTGCAGCTC
>JBBQSW010000287.1:0-5298 GCA_038213575.1 Chitinophagales bacterium
TTGATGCGGACGGATCCCGTCAGGAAGACAACTCACGTTGAGACAGAGACAGGAAGCGTTTAAAGAAATTTTCGCTCTAATTAATTGATTTTCAGTATAATATGTGTGCATACCGTAGTGTCTTTTGACCAAGCGCCCATGGATCAGAGAAAAAACTGTTAAATGGCTGATTTTATAGGGTTTAAGGGGGTGAATCTTGAGCGCTTGGTCAAAAGACATAAGCGCGTCGCTGGGCTTGGCATCTTTTATGTAGAACAAGAGAAGTCCAAGAAGGGCTAATATGGGGATGCTCAAAACCCCGTCCTCAACTAAAACCAATATTTAAAATTATTTTATTATACGAAAAATATTTATTGAAAATAATTACATATTTATTGTTTATCAATAAATTTATAGTATCTTTGTGACTCAATTTCAACTTTTGAAAGTTATGTCAGAAAGAAACAACGTCGTTTTTAAAGGCTTACATATTGTTTCCTGGGTCATCTTCGTTGGCTTATCTATTGAAGCCGGAGGTTTGATAGTCAATTTTTTTTTCAGTCTGTATAAGCCCGAATTTGTCCAAAATTTATATCAGAAGTTGGACTTAAGTGAAATGTACGAACGCAGTAAATGGGCTTTTTTCAGTATGTATAGCTTTGTCTTGGTCATCTCGATTTTGAAAGCAGTCCTATTTTATGTGGTCATCACACTCATGAGTAAAATGGATTTGTCGAAACCCTTCAACAGCTTTGTTTCGAGACAGATTTCGCAAATTAGTTACTACACGCTTTCAATTGGACTTTTAAGTTACTTAGCACAACAGACAGCCAAAAATTTGCAACATCGGGGCTATGTTATCGACACCCTAAGCCAGTTTTGGGCTGACAGTCAGGCATTTATTTTAATGGCGGCTGTAGTCTATATTATTGCGACTATCTTTTCAAAAGGCGTTGAAATCCAAAACGAAAACGATTTAACTGTTTAAACTATGCCAATCATTGTAAACTTGGACGTGATGATGGCAAAACGAAAAATGTCTCTGAATGAGCTCTCTGAAAGAGTTGATTTGACCTTGTCTAATCTTTCCATCTTAAAGACTGGAAAGGCAAAAGCGATCCGTTTTAGTACCTTAAATGCAATTTGCAAAGCATTAGACTGTCAACCAGGCGACATTTTAGAATACGTTCATGACATGCCCAAAACCGATAGCAGTTCCTAAATAAAGGAACCGTTATGGCCTGATTTTCAAAACTGTGCTACTGCCCAGCTTCCTCCCTCCCGCATCCAAAATCTCCACCTGATAAATCCCGTTCGGCCAATGTTCGCCCAGCTTGAATTGATTCCCTGAACCGGACTGCAAAACCCTCGTCTGCCCCAACCCATCACTCACCCGAACGCTGAAATTTTGTCCTGACCACTCTGCCGGGAGTTCCAACTGAAACCCCCCCGTTGTCGGGTTCGGGAAAATCCGAAGCCCCACACTAGATTGATTTTCAATAGGTTTAATGCCCGTTGGATTTTCCACGCACTGCGCCATCTGGTCAATCAGCACCTGAAATTTTGGCCGGTCGTTCCAGGGTGCCTGGTCGTCCTCATCGAAGATATGACCCCAGGAACCGTACTGACTTTGCCAGGGGCCAGTCATTACAAAAGCCAAGGGCAATTCACTGCCGAGACGGCGCAGACTGTCGAGCATACGGTCGTAGAGATCGTACATGCCGGGCAACACCTGGGCATCGTACATGGATTGTATGTAAGGCGGAATGCTGAAGTCCGTAAAGTGCTGGCCTCCTTCGTAATTCACCACTTTTTTGCCGTAGAGCTTGGCGGTGTTGTACACCATTTCCCAATGAGGATAAAAGTGGAGGAAAACGTTGTTGGCATTTTCCAACACGTCTTCCGGCGTAGCCGCCGCGCCCAGGGCTTGTAGGTTGGGATTGCCTGTAGACCCATGATCGAGGCCGACATACCATGAAGGTGAAATGTAATCGTACTTGCTCTGGTCGGCATGGGCGAGAATTTCCTCGGTAATCCAGTCATAGCCGTTTTGAGTGCCGAGTACCCGGCTCAGGCGGGTGTTTTGGCTGCCCCACACATTCATCCAGATGTCAAAAGCATGAATAGACCGCTCGGTGTAGCGTCGGGGATAACTGATGTTCTGTGGGCCGTTGTCTGTCACCCAATGGGCCTGGGGGAAAATCCAGTTCCAGACTTCATTGCTGTACTCAATGTAAACGGAGATGCCGGGTTCAAGTTGGTCGCGGAACATGGTGGCCATTTGGGCAATGTAGTCGTCGTCGGCCTGGTGCGGGATGCAAACCCAAATGTTTTTGTCCAACTGGTTGGCTACCTGAATGATGTACTCATAAGCCAGGCCGCCGTTTGGACTTTCAGCCTGGGAGTAGTAGTTGGGGAGGGTTCGATCGGCCCATCGCACCTGATCGCTGCCATTGGTATGTGCCCAGTCCATAAAGCGCAGGGTGTTGAATTCTGCGCATTTGTCCAAAAAGCCTTGTCGGAATGGCTGGGTTTGGTAGGTGTTGACATTGCTCAGTTCCAGCACCCGGATGTTGCGCACAGGATTGCCCAATTGCGAAGCCGTCAGGTTGAAAAAGATGTTCCCGTTGTCATTGACTACAAAATCAATTTGTCCGGGCTGATTGCTGGTTACCGTCACAGCGCCTTGCATTTGCAAGGTTCCAACGCCCTCGTAGATCAGTCGCAATGGCACTCCCTGTGGAACAAAACCGTCGGCTGAAATGATGCCCCGGAGGAGATTCTGGCCGCTACCATTGGGTACTGTGAACGGAACTTGGGTGGCGTAACCGTCTGCATTGACTGGGATATGGGCTTGATTTTCAGTGTTCCAAATAAAATTTCCGCCGGGAGGATTGGGATCGTAGGTAATCCAGGTGCCGCAGGATTTGAAAAAATCTTTGAACGGGCGGCTTGCCGTCCAATAGGCCAGGCCTTCGATGCCAACGCCGATTTTCATGGCGCAAGGGTCAGGCGCCCAGCCCGGACAAGTGTTGCTGTCGCGTTGGATGTGTACCTGGAAAGTGTCGCGGCAGCCATTCGCACCATTTGCGCTGAGTTGGTAAATGCCTGGTGAGAGGTTGTCATAAAGGTTCGGATTCCCGCTTACAGGAGCAACCGTCGCTCCTCCGCTATTTTTCAATTGGAGGGGAACGTTGTTGTAATTCGTGACCCGGAAACGCCCGTCACTGCCTGTGCAGGAAGCCAGTTTTTCATTGACCAAACCCAATTGGCAACTGAAAGAACCGCTCGCGTCCAGCACCGTAATCGTTTTAGCATGTGTATGTTGAACCCCTTGATCGTCCTCCACCGTTAAAGTGACCGTCAGGGTTCCGGTGGCTGTGAACGTGTGTTGAACAGTCTGCCCTGAAGCATCGGGCGAGCCATCCCCAAAATCCCAGGAGTAAGCAACGATGTTTCCATCCGGATCGCTGGAGGCCGAGCCATCGAGGCTGACTTGAAGCGGGCCCATGCCTGTGGGCGGGTTCATACTGAAGGCTGCATTTGGAGGTTGGTTCACGGCCACGGAAGGGTCGGGCACTGTGCAGGCATAGGTTGCACCCATTCGGATTTCGTCGGCCTGACCACTTGCTGCATCGTCGCCGAGGTAGAGCGCGAGGCTGCGGATGACTACGGGTGTATTGGTTGTTTGAGTTAAAGTGGGACTTGGCGCCGGCACGTCATTGCCCAACGAACTTGGATTTATAAACACCGAAACGCTGGTTGAACCTGCCAAAAACTCAAACTTTACCACAAAAAACACCGTCTCATTGGGCGCCATCGGCACGGAAGTCGGATAGTATTGATCCTGGATGCGCAGGGTCCAACGGCGTTGACCGCCCACATTGGAGTTGGCGCCAAAATAGCCCACGGACACTTTGTTTGAAGTACAGCCATCGCACCACTGCAAGTTGCTTTCGTGCCAGATGGCGGCCACCGTCTCGTCGTTGTTCTGGTTTTTTCGGAGCAAAATGCTCGCCCAGAGCGTAGTGCCCGGTTTGCCGATGGTTCCGTCTTGCGTCAGCCAATCGGCGAAAGGCCCTCCTGTGCTGGTATTCAGTCGGCGGCCTGCTGTCAGGTAGGCGAAACCGCCGGAGGCGTAATTGCCCGCGGTTTGCAAATCGAGATAGTTGAGGGGGCTGCCATTGGTGATTTGAAAACCTGGCAGCGTAGTGTTTTCACTCTGTACATTCCAGGGAGTTTGCCAACCCGTTCCGCCTTGCAAACCTTCGAGGGGCGTATTGGCGGCATAGGCGAAACCATCGTAGGCGAGGTAGTTGCAGGTTTGGGCGGAAACTTTTTGAACAAAAAAGAAGAGGAGGGGAAGGAGGAGGTTGCGCATAAGATTGGGTTTGAATTCGTTGGCAAAAGAACTAAAAAAAGCTGGCTTGTACCAGTGTTCTCCGAGCTTGTTTTTTTTGGGGAAGCCTCGCGCAAGTGGGGCAAAACATTATCCGCCACCCTGAAGAAGTTCATGTATCCTTGCATCAAGTTTGGACATATCTGCTATTTATCCGATAGTCTCCTGTCAAACAATTAAGTGAGCATACAATGGCAACACAAAACGATATTGAGGAAATATTCTTTAAATTTCTATTGCAATATAAATTCGATGAGAAGGATTTAGACTACTCGGTATTAGACAAACATATTGTTGCCTTGCAATTTTTATCCGATATCGGGAATTCTGGTATTAGTGTATTTGATATCAGTAAGCAACAAAGCGTTTTTTATTCTTCAAATTTCGGGCATTTATTAGGATATACCGTATCTGATTATGAAAAAACCGGGCAGCAATTTTTTGCTGACAAAATTCATCCTGATGATAAAATAAAACTAAGCTTGCAAGGCATTTCTACCTTAAAAATATTCAACGCTTTGTCAAGTAGCGATAAACTAAGCTATAAAGAGGTCAAGGAAATTAGAATGTTAAATGCGCAAAACAAATATGTGCGGCTTATCGAGCAATTTCAAGTAATTGAATTGGATAAGAAAGGCCAGATATGGCTGCTAATGGGAGTAGTAGATGTTTCACCAAATCAAGAAGAGCACAGCGGAATCAAAGTTCAATTATTAAATTTCAGAACTGGGAAAACGATTCCTTTAGATATCCCTCCAAAAGCACAAGTTGAATTAACGAAAAGAGAAGTAGAGGTTTTGAAACTGGTAAAAGACGGTTATTTAAGCAAGGAGATCTCTAATAAGCTAGCGATTAGTTTACATACTGTGAATACCCACCGCCAAAGATTTTTAGAAAAACTGGGCGCCAATAATTCCATT
>JBBQSW010000288.1:0-5282 GCA_038213575.1 Chitinophagales bacterium
TTGACGGTTTGGTCAGATTATTTTGAGATGAGACTAGGCGCGACGAAGGATTGTAGCGGGCTCTCCATGACTGAGGCGCAACAAAGTATCAGTTCAAAAGAGTCGAACAAACCGTCAAAGACTTCGTGCCCCTGCCACTAGATTGTACACAACTCAAGAGGACGTAAGATGTGTACATACCATAGGGTTAAAAAACCTTACAGGTCTTGAATACTTCCGGCAACCTCGGCAAATCCCGAAACACCCGAAAATGCAAATTGCTATCCGGTTTCAGGATCACCCAAACCGTGAGTACAACCAATCGCAGGTCTGTCCAGAACGATACATGTTGCTGATACCATATTTCCACCGCGCCTTTATAGGGTGCAATTTGTTCCATATAAAATAGTCGCGGATCACGGCCTGGTACGGATAACAAACGCTCTTCATCCCGGAAAACGATGCTCCCAATGCCCGTGATGCCTGGGTGAACATTGTAGATACTTCCCTGAATATCAACCGGAAAGGTTTCGAAATCCACCTTCATTTGCGGGCGTGGACCTACGAGCGACATATCACCTGTCAGCAAATTAAGGAGTTGTGGCAATTCGTTTATCTTGCTCTTTCGGAGGTACTGCCCGAGGAGTGTGACACGCGGGTCGTTGCGCAAGGTAAGGCTGCCGGTGCCTAAGTTTGGACTGTTTTTGAGCATCGTGGCGAATTTCCAAATTTGGAAAGTCTGGTTGCGGAAGCCGACCCGGTTTTGTCTGTAAAACACTTCGCCTTCCCCCGTGAGCCGTAGTGCGATGATGATGGGGAGGAACAAGGGTGCTAACAAAACCAACCCAATGATGCCAACGAGGATGTCGATTAAGCGTTTGAAAAAGAAATACACGATTAGGGCAATTATTCTATTAGGGCGATTGATTCGATTGGTTCGATTCAATCGACCGAATCGAATCAATCAAATCACATCTTCTCATCCAGGCCTTTTCCAGTCTCAATATGCTGAAAATCAGGCACTAATCTCTGTATGACGGCCACCAATTCCTCTTTGTTGACGTCTTCTTCTGCGAAGACGGCCTTTAATTCGAGCAACATTTGGGATATAGTGACCGGGTGACTTTGAGTCACCCGGTCACTAGCCAAGGCATTGGTTTTCACTACTCCAATAGACGAAAAACGCCCTAAATCCAGGGTCTCCGTATCCGTAAAGAACGCCTCGAACGGCTTTTCCCCAGAAGTGTCGGAATCAAAATAATAGACTGGCCATGATCTGGAATCTTCCTTCAAAAGTGCCGCCTTTTCGCGCGCGGCTTGTTCGCTGGTGCATATATCTGCCTGAAAACCAAGTGTTTCGAGTAAGGCTGTACCAATGTCTGAGAATTTCCGAACATCACTTTGTGCCTCCAGTTTCGGGAAGAAAATATCCCCCGATTCGCCCAGCACACAGGCCAGGAGACAGAGTTGCCCTGATTCTTCCGGCGACACGAAATACCGCTCCACATCTTTAGGCGCTGAGAGCGGTTGACGTTTCATCAGCCGTTCCAAAAAACCTGCGGGGAGGCTGCCGTTGGAAAATGCTACGTTGGCAAAACGCGCTGTGGTCACGGGAATTTCCGAAGCGTAGGACAGGATGAGTTGTTCCATCAATTTTTTGGAAGCGCCCATTACGTTGACGGGATTGGCAGCCTTGTCCGTGCTCACACAGAAAAAACGCTCTGCTTTGCGCGCCGACAAAAGATCGAGTAAATGCTTGGCTTTGAACACGTTATTGGTCAGCATTGCCTCGATGGAATAGTGGTCTTTTTCGCTTCGGACGTGTTTATGCGCGGCGAAATTTGCCACGATCTCAAAAGGTCCTTCACGTCGCAGAATTTTTTCAAACACCGCATCGCCAAAGTCAACCGGGTAAGTCAGAAAAACGGGTGGCAGGTGGTAGCCGAGGCTGCTACGCAGGTCACGGACGAGCTCGGTGAGGCCGTTTTCATTGGTGTCTACCACAAAAAGCCGGGCCGGACGAAACTTCAAAATTGCTTTTACAAAGGAAGCGCCGATGGTGCCCGCGCCGCCGATGACCAAGACTGAACGCCCGTCAATTCGGTTTTCCAATTCGGCGTTGAATCTTTCCAAATCAGATTTGAAAAGGCTCTCGGCGCGGCCGGTAACGTACTGGGAGATAAATTTCGAATGGTTGAACAGCATGGGAATAGGGGGTGAAATCGGAGCCGTGTCAAAGGTGATTTGCAATTTGTTCTTTAAACAACAAATTGGTTTTCAGTCAATTAAATCCTGTAAGGTTTTAAAAACCTTATAGGATTGCGTGAAAATGCAATCATTATTCTTTAGTCTCGAATTTTGAAACAATCTCGTGTCCCACCGTCTCCACTACCGTTTGAATCACATAATCAATCTCCTCCTCCTTCAACCCATTATAAATCGGCAGCGAAATCTCCCCTTGGTACAGATCGTAGGTGTTCGGGTAGTCTTCCATGCGGTAGCCGAGGTTTCGGAACAATGTGAGCATGGGCATCGGGATGTAGTGGACGTTTACGCCTACGCCGCGTTCGGAAATGCGCTGGATGATTGCGTCGCGCTGTACCTCGGTTGGGCCTTTTATCCTCAATAAATACAGGTGGCAGGAAGACTGGCTTTCGTGCGCGTCGCGCAAAGCGGGCAAAATTGCCCAATCGTATTTTCCAAATCCGGACTGATACTGCTCGAACATCCTTACCCGTGCTGGCAGCAATTCGTCCTTATAGCGCCGGATTTGTGCCAACCCGATGGCTGCGCAAATGTCGGGCATGTTGATTTTCAATCCCTGGGCGATGATATCGTAGCGCCAGGCCCCGGGCTGGTTTTTCTCGAAGGCACTTTTGGTCTGGCCATTGAGCGCGAGGGCTTTCAGGAATTTGTATTCCGCCTCATGCTCAAAAGGGTGCGGGAGGTGCAGACAGATCGCGCCACCCTCGCCGGTGGTCACGTTTTTGACAGAATGAAACGACAACACCGTGGCATCGGCGCAAATGCCGCAATGTCGCCCTTTGTAATGCGCCCCAATCGAATGCGCCGCATCGGCTAGCACGAAAATACGCCCCAGTTTCTCCTGCTCGGGCGTATCGGGCTGGAACATCGCCCGTATTTCTGAATCGTACACCAAGGCCATGATCGCATCGTAATCCGCCATCCAGCCGCCGAGGTCCACCGGGATGATGGCTTTTGTGCGGGGCGTTATGGCTGCCCGGATTTTATCGGGGTCTATCGTAAAATCATCCTTTACATCCACCATTACCACCTTTGCCCCGATGTTGAGGGCGCACAATGCCGTGGCCGAATAGGTGTACGCGGGAATAATGACTTCGTCGCCCGCACCGACCCCGAACCAGCGCAGCATGAGCATCGCGCCGGAAGTCCAGGAGTTCACGCAGAGCACGGCAGGTGACCCCGTGAGGATTCGGAGCTCCGCTTCCAATTGCAGCACTTTTGGGCCAGAGGTGAGCCAGCCGGTATTGGTGAGGCAGTCGTTGACCTCGTCTATTACGGGTTGATCAATGAGGGGGCGGGAAAAGGGAATAATCATTCTTGGATTCTTTAATCCGTGTCCAATCCGTGCGCAATGGAACGCGGATGCCACGGATGGGACACGGATTTTATGGACGCTCTGGGACTATGGTTCCGTCAATCAAATCATAGATTTCCCCGTTTTCAGGGCACACAGCTTTTCCATCTAAAAAATCCAGCCGATGCCCCAGCCGACTCACCCAACCCATTTGCCTGCCTGGAACGCCCGCGACGAGCGCGAAATCCGGCACATCTTTCGTGACCACTGCCCCGGCACCGACCATACAATAACGGCCAAGCGTAACTCCGCACAACACCGTGGCGTTGGCGCCAATGCTCGCGCCTTGCTTCACCAGCGTGGGGCGAAACTCGTTTTTGCGCTCCACAAAACTGCGGGGATTGATGACGTTGGTGAATACCATACTAGGGCCGAGAAACACATCGTCCTCACAGGTCACTCCGGTAAAGATAGACACGTTGTTTTGCACTTTTACACCGTGGCCGAGGGTGACGCCATTGGCTACGAACACGTTTTGGCCGAGTATGCAATTTTCGCCGATCACACTTTTCGCCGAAATGTGGCAGAAATGCCAAATACGGGTGTTGTCGCCGATTTGGGCGCCGGGGTCGAGGATGGCAGTGGGGTGGGATTGGTATTTTGTCATTTTGGTCATTAAGCACACTGCTGGACATTTTTATTTCTCGCAGATGTTACGCAGAAAAAACACACAGATTTTACGCGGACAAATTCTGTGTAACGTCTGTGTTTTTTTTCTGCGTAACATCTGCGAGAAAAAATATCCAGTAGCGTCGTCAATAAGTCATTTACCTATGATAAAAACTAACTTGCTGCAATTATTCATTTTCGGGCATATCCATAAACAACGTACCGCCATGCTTTAGGGATGAAAGGGAGGAGCGCATCAAATGCGGCAACTGAGGATTTTAACCATTCGGGCTTCGGTACAAACGCCGCAAAAAAACCGGTGGCTTGTATTTCCTTTTTCTCAAAAACAGAAAGCCATTCATTCAATTCCTTGATTTTCAAATATCTCCAGGATTTTCCCCAGGGAACAAATGCGCTGCGCGTCAAACGATGCAAGATACTTCCTTGCAAATTCTCGGCAAAAAAAAGCACCCCTCCCGGTTTTAATACACGGTGCATTTCGGCAATGGCTCGCTGCTGCTTTTCCGGTTGATCTTGGCGGCCAATTGCCCCCAGCACCGATTTAAACACCACAAAATCAAAGGAGTTGTCGGGATAAGGAATGGCGGTCGCATCCAACTCGGCGTACTGGATGCGAGCGCTTACGCCGTTTTCAAGGTGCAATGATTTGGCTTTTTCCGAGACAGGGTTTAAGTCGCTGCAAACCATGTTTGCCCCGTATTGCTTTGCAAAAAACAAGCTGATCCCGCCGTTGTGCGCGCCAATTTCCAGTCCGTAGCGAAGATCAAAGTTTTGCGCTGAAATCGTTTTTTCCCAAAAGCGCAAGGCTCGTGCCCAAGTAGCAATGTCCCATCCCAGAATGTCTTGTTGTGTCATGGTATGTACCCCGGAACTCTGTTCCGGGGCTGGTGTATATTCATCCCGGAACTCTGTTCCGGGGCTGGTGTATATTCATCCCGGAACTCTGTTCCGGGACTGGTGTATATTCATCCCGGAACTCTGTTCCGGGGCTGGTGTATATTCTTCCCGGAACGCTGTTCCGAGGCGGGTGTATATTCATCCCGGAACGTCGTGC
>JBBQSW010000289.1:0-5261 GCA_038213575.1 Chitinophagales bacterium
CCCTAACCCCTAACCACTTACAAAAATGCTTAACGTCAAAAACGAAGTCCTCATCCGCGTGTACTCGGTCGCAGCCGTGGTACTGGTGATGGCTGTCGTAATCTTGACGCGCTTGTTCCAACTCACGGTCACGGATGCCCACAAGTGGGAAGCCAAAGCCGATAGTCTTTATGTGAAATTGGTGGATGTGCCGAGCCAGCGTGGCAATATTTTGGCGGACGACGGCTCATTGCTTGCCACCTCACTACCGTTCTTTGACATACATTTTGACGCAAAAGCAGTAGGATTAACCCCTGAAATTTTCAACGATCAGGCCGTAGACAGCCTCTCGTGGCTGCTTTCCACTTATATTGACCAACAATACACGCCGGGTGCCTATCGGCAATGGTTTGATACCCTACGCGCTGCTGACCCAAGGACAAGGGGCATCCGGTATGTGCCCATTGCGAAGAACTTGCCCTATTCTAAAATGCTGTTGATCAAGACTTTTCCAATTTTCCGGGAAGGCCGACATACAGGTGGTTTTATCGCCGAACAGATTAGCAAACGTGAACGGCCTTTCAAAATTTTGGCACAACGGACCATCGGCTATTCCCAACGGGAAGGAGCATTGCCGGTCGGGCTCGAAGGAAGTTTCAATACCATTCTGGAAGGAAAACGGGACAATCTGCCCAAGCAACTCATGCTGCGGGTGCCCGGAGACGTTTATATCCCCATCAACGACCTCGCAGAAATTGAACCCGCTTCCGGCGATGATGTGGTGACTACTTTGGATATCAACATCCAAGATGCCGCAGAAACCGCCCTGCTCAACGCCTGCGAAACCCACAATGCCGACCACGGTTGCGCCATTGTGATGGAGGTTAAAACCGGAAAAATCCGGGCCATGGCAAACATTGGTCGCACCAATTCGGAGGGCAAAAAGGGGTATTGGGAAACCTACAACTACGCGGTGGGCGAGCGGGTGGAGCCAGGCTCTATGTTCAAACTCGCTTCTTTTATGGCCATGCTAGAAGCAGGGGGACTGGAAGATTTTGATGAAAAAATTCCTGTTTTTCAGGGTAAAGTGAAGATTTACAACGAAGAACTCATTGATGCGGTGCCGCATGGACTGGATTCGATGACCATCCGTCAAATTTTCGCACAGTCTTCCAACGTCGGTACGGCCACGCTTACTTTGAAGTATTTCAAAAGCAAATCGGCCGCATTTGTTCAGCAACTCCGCGACTTCAATCTCGATATGACCACGGGCATAGAAATCGGTGGAGAAGAAAAGCCCATCGTGAAAAATCCGGCAGACCCGAAAAGTGAATGGAGCGGTACTACGCTGCCTTGGATGAGCATTGGCTACGAATTGCTGATCACCCCGCTGCAAATGCTCACGTTTTACAACGCGGTGGCAAACGATGGGCGCATGATGAAGCCTTATCTGGTGCAACGCACCGAGCATTATGGTGAAGTCATGAAAGAATTCCGCCCATACACCATCAAACGAAATATTGCTTCCAAAAACACCATCCGAAAAGCCAAAGAACTGCTGGAAGAAGTGGTGAAAACGGGTACTGCCAAAAACATCAACAACGCAAATTATACCATAGCGGGTAAAACCGGCACAGCACAATTGAACTACCACAAGTTTCGGGCTTCCAAGGGAATTCGCCACCAGGCCAGCTTTTGTGGGTATTTCCCAGCGGACAACCCCGTGTACTCCTGCATTGTAGTTATCAGTGAACCAGAACGCGGCGGCTATCACGGTGCAGAAGTGGCCGCCCCAGTGTTCCGCCAAATTGCCGACAAGTGCTTTGCAATGAAGGCGGAATTGCACAAACCGGTGAATGCTGAAAAACCTTTGCCTTTGAAATATAGCCAGATGCCGAGTTATGATGCGGGTTCAAAAGAAGACATAAAAGAAAGCCTGCGCTGGCTAGGGCTTGATTTTGAACCCGCCTCCGACCTGGCCGATTGGGGCGTAATCATTGCCAAAGACAGCCTCGGTCTCACCATGCAAAACCGGGCCGTGGGCGACAAAAATATCCCCTCGGTGGTGGGAATGGGGCTGAAAGATGCGATTTATCTGCTGGAGAATAGAGGTTGTCGAGTGCGTGTGGAAGGAGTAGGGAAGGTGCGAAGGCAGAGTTTGGCACCTGGGACTAGGGCCAGTGGGCAGACTTGTGTGTTGTTTTTGGAATAAACCAAGAATCGAATCAATCGAAAAATCGAACCAATGCTTTTAACCCATCTCCTCCAAAACCTGCAAGTGCTTGAAGCACACGGCAGCGCAGACATCGAAATCGGTCAGATCCGTTTCGACAGTCGCACTGTGCAGCCTGGAGATGTGTTTGTGGCCGTGCGTGGTGCGGCGGTGGATGGGCATCAGTTCATACAAGTAGCAGTAGAAAAGGGGGCAGTGGCAGTTGTCGCAGATCATGGCGCAGATTTGAGAACTTTTAAAAAGTTGTCAAATCTAACAAGGGTTCAAGTCGCTGACTCCGCCGAAGCCCTTGGCCTTATGGCTTCCAATTATTACGACAATCCATCCGCAGAAATGGCCCTCGTCGGCATAACCGGCACCAACGGGAAAACGACTACGGCCACCCTGCTTTGGCAATTGTTCACCGCGCTGGGTTACAAATGTGGCCTCATTGGTACCGTAGAAAACAAGGTAGGACAGGAAGTGCTTGCAAGTACTCATACCACACCAGACGCGGTTCATTTGCACGAATTGCTTCGCCAAATGGCCGATGCGGGTTGCAGCCAGGTGTTTATGGAAGTCAGCAGCCATGCTGTACATCAGCGCAGGATTGCCGGGGCGACGTTCGCAGGCGGGGTATTCACCAACCTGACCCACGACCATCTGGATTACCACAAAACCTTCGCAGAATACCGGGATGCGAAGAAAAGGTTCTTTGACGATTTGCCCAAAACGGCCTTTGCACTGACCAATGCGGATGATAAAAACGGCAGGCTGATGTTGCAGAATAGCCGGGCAGAGAAACATACTTATGGCCTGAAAACACCCGCCGATTTTAAAGCAAAAATCATTGAAAACAGCCTTGAGGGGCTGCATTTGGAATTGGCTGGAGAACAAATTCATGCTCGGATGATTGGGGAGTTTAATGCCTATAATCTGACTTCGGCTTTTGGCGTGGCGATGTTGCTGGCTAAGTTTACTAAACCTTCAAGGTTTAGTAAACTTGAAATCCTCACCGCCCTCAGCAACCTCCCAGGCGCAGAAGGCCGTTTCGATTACATCAACCATCCCTCAAAACCCGGCTGTATTGGCATCGTGGACTACGCACACACCCCCGATGCGCTAGAAAAAGTGCTGGAAACCATTGCCAAATTGAAAAAAAAATCCTCCCGCGTCCTCACTGTGACAGGCGCAGGCGGCGACCGCGACAAAACCAAACGACCCATCATGGCGCAGGTGTCTGCCCGGCTCAGCGACCAACTCATCCTGACCAGCGACAACCCAAGAACGGAAGACCCTGCGGCAATTTTGAAGGATATGGAAGCTGGATTAGACGCTGAAGGCCTGAAAAGAACACTCACGATTCAGGACCGGGAGCAGGCCATCAAAACCGCCATTCGACTGGCAGGGCCGAACGATGTGATTCTGGTGGCGGGAAAAGGACACGAGAAGTATCAGGACATACAAGGGGTGAAATACCCGTTCGACGATAAGGCGATGCTGTCGAAGATGATGAATGATGAATGACGACCCGCCTTCGCCAAGGCTATGGCGGGTAAAAGATAAAATAGTGGAGGGACTACTATTTTGATTTTGAGCAGGTTGTGGGGCGATGCAACATCGCCCCGCAACCAAATTTGAAAATCGAATCACTAGTGTTTGGGGTGAAAACACCCTCGCACGGCGAAATAAAAAATAGTCAGAATTTCTTCCCAAAACCTCGAATAACCAAATCAATAATGAAACCATCATGCTTGTCCACCTATTTGAATACCTAAAAGAACATTATGACCTGCCGGGAGCAGGCCTGTTCAAATTCATCTCGTTCCGGGCTGGGGTGGCAATGTTGTTGTCGTTGCTGATTTCAATGATTATCGGTAAACGTATTATTGATTGGCTTCGGAAATCCCAGATCGGCGAGACGGTACGCGACCTCGGGCTGGCAGGGCAAACCTCGAAAGCCGGCACGCCAACCATGGGCGGCATCATCATCGTGGCGGCTACCATGATTCCCTGTTTGCTGTTGGCGCGACTCGACAATGTGTATATCCTGCTCATGCTTTTTAGTACGGTGTGGATGTTTGGAATCGGCTTTCTGGATGACTATATTAAGGTGTTTAAAAAGGATAAAGAGGGTTTGAAAGGTAAGTTTAAGATCATGGGACAAGTGGGTTTGGGATTGATTGTAGGGATTACGATGTTGGTAAACGACGAGGTGGTGGTGCGTATGGAACCCGAAGTGGCAGCTCAAAAAGGATACAAGGTCATGGAGACACTTTTTGTGAAAGACCCCGCTACGCCCAATACTTACAAGGAGATGGTGTATGTGAAAGCGCCCATTACGAACGTGCCCTTTTTCAAAAACAACGAACTCGACTACTCGCGCTTCTTGTGGTTTCTGGGTGACAATGCGCGAGACTTGAGCGCCATCTTTTTTATGCTCATGGTCATTCTGGTCATCACAGCGGTAAGCAATGGAGCGAATTTGACGGATGGCCTGGACGGACAAGCGGCGGGTGTTTCGGCTATTGTGATTGCTGCGCTGGGGATGCTGGCCTACCTGAGTGGTAACTCTGTGGCGGCGGATTTTTTGAAAATTTTCTACATACCGTACAGCAGCGAACTGGTGATTTTTTCGGCTTGTCTGCTGGGTGGATGCATTGGTTTTTTGTGGTACAACGTATTCCCGGCAAGGGTTTTTATGGGCGATACAGGAAGTTTGACCCTGGGCGGAATTATTGCAGCCTTGGCCATTGTGACGCGTAAGGAGTTATTGATTCCGGTATTGTGCGGCGTGTTTTTGGTAGAAAATCTATCGGTGATTATTCAGGTGTGGTATTTCAAGTACACCAGGCGAAGATACGGCGAAGGGCGGCGGGTGTTTTTGATGGCACCGCTTCACCACCATTATCAAAAGAAAGGCTACCACGAGGTCACGATTTCTGTGCGGTTCTGGATTGTGCAGATTCTGCTGGCGGTTGCTACCATTATAACCTTAAAAATCAGATAATTAATAAATAGCCACCAGGGATACGTAGCGAGACATAATTAAACGATGTTTTCTATGTGC
>JBBQSW010000290.1:0-5238 GCA_038213575.1 Chitinophagales bacterium
GGTTGCACTGTCACGCCAGCGGCGCAATTTTTTGCTCAGTATCACGCATGAACTCAAATCCCCCATAGCCTCCTTGCGGCTTGGGATCGAAACCATTATCAAGCGTAACCTCACGCCAGAACAACGCACACCGCTGCTGGCCAACGGTCTCAAAGATGCTGACCGACTTCAAGACTTAGTAGAAAGCCTGCTCCTCGCGGCCCGTTTGGAAGACAATTGGCGGCCCCTTCACGAACCGGTGAATTTTGATGTTCTTGTACAAGAAATGGTGGATAGTCTTCGCCTCAGATTTCCGGAGGCTGATCTTCGGATAAAAATCCCAGCGGGTCTACCACCTGTGCAAGCCGACAAAATGGGCCTCTCCGCTATTGTGCGAAACCTGTTGGAAAATGCCCTGAAATATTCCCCTGAAGGAAGCCCCATAGATCTTTCAGCCGAACATATTGGCGGCAAATTCCGCTTCTGTGTGGCCGACCAAGGCCAAGGAATACCCGAGGCGGAAAAGAAATCGGTGTTCGAAAAATTCTATCGGATGGGCAATGAGGAAACACGGCACAGCACGGGAACAGGACTCGGGCTTTACATTGTAAATCAAGTGCTTAAAGCGCACGGTGGCCGTATTAGCATTGCCGATAATTTGCCCAGAGGAACTGTTTTTATTGTTGAAATTTAGAGGTGGTATGACTGCTGATCTCGCCCGTAAATTCCTTGTCGAACAGCTCTCTCCGCGCTATGGCGAAGGAGAAGCAAAATCTATGGTAAGAATCGTTTTTGAAGACGCATTCGACCGTGGTCGGGCCTTCGAGGAGTCACGATTTAAAGAGATTCTCGAGCGCCTTGTTGCGGGCGAACCGCTGCAATATGTGCTGGGTGAGGCCGATTTTTTTGGGCTGAAATTCAAAGTTAGCCCCGCTGTTTTGATTCCTCGGCAAGAGACGGAAGAACTGGTGGCTTGGGTGCTGGAACATTTGAAAATTTCCCCCAAAAAAGATACGACCAGTTTACTTGACATCGGTCTTGGAAGCGGCTGTATCGGAATTACTTTAAAAAAGAAAATGCCAGGTTTGCAATTGTTCGGCCTGGAAAAAAGTGCTGCAGCACTTGCAATTTCAACAGAGAATGCGTCGCAGATATTGAACGCCCCCTCAACCCTCAACCCCTCCACACAATTCTTCCAAGGCGACATTCTAAATCGCTCCGATTGGGATTTATTTCCTGCAATGGACGTTGTGGTAAGCAACCCTCCTTATATTCCTGATTCAGAGAAAAATCTTGTGCCAGAACACGTTATGGCACACGAACCCTCGCTGGCCTTGTTTGTGGACGACCCCGATCCGTTGCTTTTTTACCGGGTCATTGCGGATTTTGCTTTGGAAAAACTGCGTCCAAGCGGGGTTCTTTTTTTTGAATGCAATGAGTTCAACGCTGCCGAAGTGGCGGTCATGCTGCGGGAAAAAGGGTTTTTAAACGTTGAAATCCGGAAAGATTTGTCGGGCGCAGAACGGATGGCAAAAGGTGTTTTTGAATCAAATTGAAGCGAAGATTGCGAAGCAACAAAATCGTCCACAAATAAACGACAGAATACAAAATAACTAGAATATGCGGTTTCTCCTCGGCCCAGAACTCTTTTGGCTGCTGCTCTACTTCGCAGCCGTCATCGTCGGCAAAATGAACACCCCGCCAAACAAAGCGGTAGACCATTTCATAGATACCTGCTGGTTTTACATTCCGGCGGTGTCTGTGCTGGTTTTTGGCCTATGGTGGATCCCATCGGTTGAAAAAAACTGGCTGCTGCTGCGGGTTTGGATCGTCGGTTTGGCCGGTGGGCATTTTGTTATCGAAAAAACGTTTTCGGCCTACAGCAACCAAGGACCTGGGAGTGGAATGGGTTACTTAGCTGCATTGATACTTGAGTTTGTCGTGTTGGTTGTGGGCAGCGTTTTTGTTAAAATCAGGTTTTAAGCAAGTTAGAATACTCATAGTACAAACCAGTTTCAGTCTTTGAACACTTCCGCCAACTCCAGTTCAAAACCTTCCAGCGCAAGAGATTTCAATCGTTCATTGGCTTCATACAAAGCGACCAACTTGTAACGTTGCTCCGTGTAGGTGTATAGTTCGATGGTACTGGTGCGTGGATCCACAAGCCAATATTCACGCACGCCATACCTTTCATAAATGTCTTTTTTGATACCTCTATCGTAAATGCCAGTTGATTTTGAAAGGATTTCAACCACCAAATCAGGGGCCCCCATCACGACCTCTTCCGCATTTTCAAGAATGAACGAGCGCTCTTTTTTGACAAAAAAGACGTCTGGGTGATAGGCGTTGCCGTCGTCAAGCACTACGTCCATCGGAGCATGGAGCATACGCCCGGAATTGGTTTGGTTAGCAAAAATGCGAAGCGCAAATTCGATGTTTGCTGATATAATTTGGTGTCGAAGCGTGGGAGATTGTTTTTTCACGAGTTCGCCGTTGATGAGTTCGTACCAAGCGGAGTCGTCGTCGCCAAAATCCATCTGACGGAACTCTTGGTAGGTCAGTTTTTTTATCAGAACTTCCATATCGGAGCAAATTTTAGACGAAGATAATGGAAAAGGTAAATGGTTGTACATTCAGTGCAAACAAAAAACAGGTGTTGTTTTTTGATAAATGCCTGATGGGCAGGAAGGATGGATTCGTGAAACTTTCCCATGGATTTTTATTTATAGTTTTATTCGGCAGACGAATTGGAGCCGGTGGTCTGTTGACTCAAAGTCGTCTGACCACTAAGCTTTATGAATCACTGTTTTTAAAATTCTCATCCCGCGCTCGATCTCTTCCTCATTGACTGATGCAAATCCCAAGCGCGTAGCGTTCAGTTTCGAACCATAGTGCATGCCGTCTGAAATCCACAGCCCATTTTCGCGGCATTTTTGAGCCAGTTCAGTCAGCGGGAAATCGGGGTCAAATCGCGCCCAAACCGCCAGTCCTCCGGTGGGTTTAGAAAACTCGACAACGTTTCCCAATTCCGATGTCAACATTTCACAAAACAAATCTCTGCGGCGGTGATAGATTTTTTGTGCTTTTTTCAAATGTCGCCGCATTTCACCGTCGCGAAAAAGCACGGCCACAGCCGCTTCCAACAGATTGTCTCCCTGCCGGTCAATGATGCGCCGCAGGTTTGCCATTGCCTCAATGACCTCTGCGGGAGCTACCACATAACCCACGCGCAAGGCGGGCGAAAACACCTTGCTCAAGGAACCGACATAGACTACATTTCGATTGGAATCTGCTGCTGCAAGCGGCAAAATTGGATTGCTGTTATAGTGAAAATCATAATCGTAATCGTCTTCTAGAATACACAAGCCGTGCGTTTTGGCCAATTGCAACAAGCGAAGCCGACGTTCGGCAGGCATGATCACCGTGGTCGGGTGCTGATGGTGCGGTGTGACGTAAACCATTCGGACGGGTATTTTTTGGCAAAGTTGTTCGAGGGCCTCTACATCAATCCCAAATTCATCCACGGGTACCGTCATCAGTTTCGCGCCACTTTGCCGGATAATCAGGTTGCAGGAAGTGTACGAAACCTCGCCTACCACGACCACCTCTCCGGGCTGGACAATACACTGCACCGCGAGGTGAATAGCCATCATGGTGCCGCGTGTAATCAACACGTTATCAATGCTTATAGGCAAGCCACGGCTTTCGCGAAGATAGTCCGTCATGGCTGATCGGAGCGATGGTTCGCCCGTAGTTTCACCATAAAAGAGCAAGTTTTTACGAAAACCCTGTCGCAGTGCTGTTCGGTAGGCACGACTGAGGGCATCCCAAGGGGCAATGCGCACATCGGGAAAGCCGTCATTGAAGGCCAGCGAATTGGAACTTTTGACGATGGGCAACTTTAAAAGCGGATCCGATTGGAAAGGAAAGCCCGCTTTTGAGTAGGTATTGACAACAGATTGGTGTGCGTTTTTCTTTAGGGAAATCGGTTTGATTTCAGGCAGTTTTTGGCTGACAAAAGTACCGCGGGAGTTTTGGGTCTCGAGCCATCCCTGCGCCAGCAATTCGTCGTAGGCTGCCACCACTGTTTTTCGGTGCAAACCCAAGGATTCCGCCATAGTTCGGCTACCCGGCAATCGGGCACCTGCCGGGATAATGCCCCGCCGGATGTTTTCGGTCAACGCAGCGGCGATTTGGAGAAAAATGGGGGTTTTCGCCGTTTTATCGAGAGAAACAAGGGTAGAATATGGAAGCATAAATAAGCACAAGATGATCCTGCAAAGGAAAAGAAATGGTGTGTATTTCTTTAATCCGGCCTATTCAATATTTAAAAACTGGACGATTTCAATAGTCCAATATCTCCCTAATTTTGTGCCACAAACGACCGCCATTATTTATGAAAACACCAGTCCTCCCGCACCCATGGAAACGCGGTGTTTTCCCATGCTTCTAACATCTTGACAATTTAGCTATGAAAACAAAAACATCTCGTACCGAAGGCAGTCGGTACTACCCCAAACGTTATGATGCCGACCCTGCCACTCGCGATGCCATCTTGGACGAAGCTTTGGTTTGTCACGTCGCATTCAATATTGATGGTCAGCCGTTTATGATCCCAACTGGTTATTGCCGCGTGGACAACACTTTGTATTTGCACGGCTCGGTGGGCAGTCACTTTTTTATGCAGATGGCCAAAGGAATTCCCGTTTGTGTCAGCGTGACTTTGCTGGACGGGCTGGTCTTAGCACGCTCGGTTTTTAATCATTCGATGAACTACCGTTCGGTGGTGGCATTTGGCAAAACACGCCTGGTTGACACCGATGCTGAACGCTGGATGGCCGCCGAACGATTTACCGAACACGTCATGCCCGGGCGCTGGGCAGACGCCAGACAGCCAGATGCAAGCGACATGAAAAAAACGATGTTCATCGCCGTCGAAATCGAGGAAGCCTCGGTCAAATTCCGGGCGAACGGTGTAGTGGACGATCCTGAAGATATGGATCTGGATGTGTGGGCAGGGGTGCTGCCGCTGAAACTCACACCCCTCAAGCTCGAAGCCGATGAATCTGGGAAACAAGGGATTCCGATACCGGATTATTTGCTTGTTTGATCAAGCAGCGTTTGTCGCATATTCCGGCAATCGTGCTTTCTACCGTTAGGAACGCGGCACCAATAACTTAGTCATTTTAGGTCAACCATTTTTTCATCAGACAACACTATTTTTCTGCGAATAGTGGGGCTATTTAAAGAAAAATAGGG
>JBBQSW010000291.1:0-5225 GCA_038213575.1 Chitinophagales bacterium
ACAACACAAAATTTATGATACAGATCCTTTCCCGTTTCTCGTTGATTTTTGTCTTTTCAGCCATCTCTTTCGTACTTCGAGCACAGACAGAAACTCCCACTCCCGAACAAACCCAACCTAAACCCAAAGGCATCACCATCAGCGGGTCGGCAGGAGTAAATATTTCCGGGCCAACCACCGTCTGCAAAGGGGGTGAAACCATTCTTAAAGCAGAAGGGGACTACGAAAGTTTCGAATGGAATACTGGGGTAAAAGATCGCTTTCTTCGGGTGCGAGAGGAGGGGACTTATGAGGTGACAGTCACTACAAAAGGAGGTTGCAGGCTCACAACTTCTGTAACCGTGCGCATGATTCCTTGTACTTAAAAATGAGTGGTGTTGTTATTTTTTTCTTAAGTCCTGATACTGAACCGCTTAACCTGCAAATATGCATTTCCCCGATTTACCTGCCGACGAACCGGAAATCCCGGTTTCCTTTCATTTTGAAGACGTGGAGTTTGAGCTCCCCGACGAGCAAATGCTGACAGATTGGCTATTGGGTGTGGCCGAATCCGAAGGCAAGGCGTTCGTGGAAGTCAACTACATTTTTTGCTCCGATGAACGTCTGCGCGAAATGAATGTGGAATTTCTCGACCACGATTATTACACCGATGTCATCACGTTCCCATACTCAGAAGATGCCGTACATGGGGATGTTTTTATCAGCTCCGAACGTGTGGCGGATAACGCCCAAACATTGGGAGTACCTTTTGAGCAAGAGCTATGTCGGGTATTAGTCCACGGTGTGCTTCATTTGGCGGGGTATCTGGACAAAACCGAAGAAGCCGAGCGCGGGATGCGAGCGCGGGAGGATTTTTATTTGCAAAAAATTGTCATATAGGCTCTATGATTTTCTGAATTTAAGAAAATTGCTGCCCGATTCTAACATCAATGCGCCTGCCTCCCATGGGTTTGCCCAATTTACCATCAGCCAAAAAAGTGGCAATGCGTTCGGCTCAACCATCCGAAATCGGGCAGGCATTTATTCGGTATCATAGTAGCGCAGTAGAAATTTGATTGTCCGTGCAACTCATTTGGTGAACCACGGGTCTTTGTTTTTAATTCTTCACCAAAACGTATTCTAAATGGCTCGTCTTTCCTTTGAAAAAATCGTCACATTGCCGCTGTTCTTGCTTTTTTTCGGCACCCTGCTTAAAGCGCAATCCTATCACAGCAGTCCTTGCGAAGTCTTCATCGGCGTAGAAACCAGTCCCAGCAACGGTGGGCTTATGGTGGACAAAACCCTGTACAACACTCCGGCCCAAACCTATGGGGTTCAGCAAGGCGATGTAATTCTTGCCATGGATGGCGCGGCAGTCCGTAGTCAGTCCCAGTTGTTTCAAATGCGCGACAAACATCAACAGGGTGAATCCTTTACCCTGACCATTCAGCGCGATGGCGTTGAAAAGACCATTCAGGCCCGCTTCAAATCCTGCAGTGCAGAAGAACTCGAAGCAGCGAAACAGCAAAAGGAAGATAGTTACGCGGAGTATGAACAGCGGATGGAAGACGCACGGATGTTTTTTCAGGAGCAATTCAAAAACATTGAAATGAGTGAGCGTCCTATTCTGGGCGTGCATGAAGATACCGACGTGAATGTATCGGGTGTAGCCATCGGCACTGTATTGGAGGGTAAAGGCGCACAAGCCGCTGGTTTAAAAGCGGGTGATGTCGTGGTGAAAGTAGATGGCAAAACCATCACAGGCGGCTCAAGCCTTCGTACGGCATTGTCCAACCACAAGCCTGGAGATCGGGTATCTTTGGAATACCAGCGGGACGGAAAAACCATTCAGATACAAACCGTTTTAAGTGCCGACCGGGGTTATTTCACCCAAAAGGTGGAGCGCGACCCCTGTAAAGTATTTATCGGAGTTTATACCAGTGGAAACGCCCTGGAAGGTCGCGGCCTCCGCGTGAGCGGAGTCATTGATGGCACTCCTGCAAAAGAAAGTGAGGTGCAGCCGGGTGATATCATTCTGGCTTTCAACGGTGCACTGGTCAATAACCACCAGGAGCTGACCCGCGAACGTGACTTGAAGAAACCGGGCGAAAATTTCCGTCTAACGGTGTTGCGCGAAGGTGTTACGATGGAAATTGATTCCAAATTCAAAGCTTGCGACACTCCGGGCAATGCTGCGGTACAGGAAACGGTGGAAGTACTCCAAGAAGACAGCAAATCCGAACCACGGGAAAATTCCGTGGAGAATACCCTGTCTTTGGAACTATTTGAGGCTTATCCAAGTCCAACTTTGGGCTTGGTGAACATTAATTTCGTAGCAGAGGCTGTACCGACTACCGTTCGTATTTTGGATGTTACGGGTAAAGCAGTGTATCGCAAGGAACTTCCGCAATTTGGTGGCTCATTCAATGAACAGGTCAATCTTTCCAACAACAAATCTGGGAATTATGTGCTGAGCATTCAGCAGGGCGATAAAGTGAGGTCTAAGCAGATTGTATTGTTGCCGAGAGCGTAGGGGGGTTGGGGTGGAAAATGACAAACCCGTCTTTCGGTTATAACGAAGGACGGGTTTGTTTTTTATATTTTTGCGCCATCATGCTCAATCGTATCGTCGTCATAAACTCTACGCTCTTTGCGAAGGCTAACTTACTTTTAGGCAATGCTGAAAGTATTCAATTGGCCGCCGAGAACAACGTAGGCAAGAGTTCCCTCATCAATTGTCTCAATTTCCTTTACATCCTCGATAAACGCGAATGGAAATTTGGCGACAACTCGCCTAGCGAAACCATCAAACACTATTTCAAGACCATAGAGCAAAGCTATGTCGTGTTCGAGATTGTTAAAGATGGCTATTACTGTATCGTCGTCAAACGGGCCTCTGATAAAGAAGATTTGGATTATTGCATCATTCCGCACGAATATGAGGACGATATTTTCTTCAAGCGCGAAGGTGATACAATCGAGCCGCTCAAGTTTAAAGATGTCATCGGCAATTTGGCAAAACGCGGCATTGCCGTCAAGCCTAAAATCAATCGAGAAGACCTCTATCAGCGCATTTACAGCCAGCAGCGACGCGACAAACCTGTGGTTCTTATCACGGACAAGGTAAAGCGAATCGGCAACAGCCGTAGCAACAGTTTCACCAAAATGTACAAGCATCTCATCAAGGCGGATGCCATCAACGAAGAGGCTTTCAAAGACGCGCTGTTGATAGCCGATAACCGCAAGGATGCTTCGCTTGACGTGTTCACCGATCGCAGCCAGACTGTTCTGCAAGAGTTCGAGGTCAAGCGCGACAAAATCCTCCGCTTGGAATCGGTGGCTCCTGATTTCAACAACTTCAAACTGCTCAATCAGAACTTCAATGCCTTCCGCGAACGCTGCGGCGCGCTAAAAGTTAATTTTCTAGAAACCTACAAAAAAGCCTATCCCAACCTGCGTGACGAAACCCAAGACAACGGGTTGTTAGCCATCCAAATCCGGACTTTGCAGACACAGATTGACGATACTTTGAAAGTAGAGATGAATCGGCTGGTCGCTGATAAAACCCGCTTGGAAGTAGAACGCGAAAAACAGGAGAAAGAAGCCAGCGGCTACCAGCAAGACTTGGAGGCCACATTTTTTCATCGAAAAGGCCAACTTGGGTATAGCGAACTCGAAAGCGAAATCCAGCGGCTGAAAAGTGAACTAGGCAATCTCACCACTATCCTGACCCAAATTAGTCGCCCCAATATCACGGAGCAGTTGATGCGCCAAAAAATCAAAAGCCTCGGTCAAGAAATGGAGCTGTTGAACAGCAAAATTTCCCGGTTCGACCGCTTGGCGCAGCATCACTTGGCGCAAGACCCTAACCTGCGCCGCCTACTCTCGGCCTACCTCCATCCTAATGTATTGAGCCTTGATAAGTCGCTCATTCAGCGCTCTATTACCCAGGCCGAATCAGTGCTGACCGTATTCGACGGGGCGATCGATGTGTCTTCGCTCTCGCCCGCCCCGCTTGATACCCTTGAAGACCTCAAGGCCCGGCTCCCACAGGCCAAAGCTGAATTAGAGGAGCAGGAAACGCTGCTGGACGCCATTGCAACACAGCAGAAAAAGGAGCAGGAGAAGCACGACATCGAAGTCCAGCTGAAATCGAAGGTGGCATTTTTTGAAAAAGTGCTTCGGCGGCCTTCCACCGAGCGATTGCTCGGCGAAACTCAAGAACAAATTGAAGAACTGACCAAAAGCATCGCGGGAAAGGCAGATGATATTCTGAAAAAAGAAAACGAAATGACGGTTAAACGGGCCGAAAAAGAGCGTTTAGAGAACGACCTCCGGGAAAAACGCCATCTGCTCAGCAACTACGAAAACTGGTATCGCGAATTGCAAACACGCACCGAAGTGTTCGTAACCGAGGAGGCGCTTCCCGACGACCGCCCCCTCAAAGACCTTATGGCCGATTTTCAAAAAGGGTACGGCGACATGATCAACTTGCGCGGAAAGCGCGACGAGCAATTCAATTTTTTGCTGCGCAAGCTTGGCAAGGACAGCAACGACATAAACTCCTTCGTAGGCGAAGTACAGGAAGAAATGGACACCCTGCCCGACCAGCAAAAAGCCCTTGATAGCCTGTTCGATTTGGCTTTCGATAATTTCGTCAACCCGGTTAAAACCTTCCGATTGGAGTACCAGAACTTCAAAGCCTACGTCCAAAAATTCAGCCAAACCCTCTCCAAATATCCCGTCTCCAACATCCGAAAAATATCCATCCACACCCGCGACAACACCGAACTACTGCGTGAACTTGATCTCATACATAACGTGGAGCGCGACTCGTTGTGGCGCAGCACAGCAGCCAGCGAAGAGGGCATCCAGATGATGCGCAAAAAATTTGAAGAAAACAAACCTATCAATTTCGAGCAATTATTTGACCTCGAACTGGAAATTGAGATGGACGGCGACCGCAAAAAGACCGTCAGCCTCGCCAAACAGGTAGAATCGCAGGGCACAGACGCAGTGCTCAAACTTTTCCTGTTCCTCTCCGTCATCCGCCAATTGGCTGACGGGCGGCCAGACAACAAAATCGCTATCTACTTTGACGAATTGGGCCGAATTGGCCCCAAAAACATCTCACAGGTTATCCATTTTTGTCGAGAAAACAACTTCATCCCAATTTTCGCTGCGCCAACCGATATTGAAGGCGTCGAAAAATATTACACGATCAAGCCATCCGCAAGGCATAAACA
>JBBQSW010000292.1:0-5185 GCA_038213575.1 Chitinophagales bacterium
AAACACAGTTCGCTGGGGTCAAGGCGCACATCGTGGTCTGCAAACTGCTTCGGTTTCTCGGCGACAAGTACTTTGAGGATTGGAAGGTCAAGGACGAGAGCCGCTATTACGATACCGGCGATGTGGTTTATCTGAAGAAGGTGATGGATTTTATCAGCGACGCGATCAACGACCTTTCGGAATCGCTGGAAATTATCCCGGAAAAAGAGGGCGACTCACTTGAAGAGCATATCTTAGGCATCTTGGAGCAATTTGCAAAGCGGAATGTGCCGCCCAAATCGCAATAATGAATATTGCAGAGATAACCGTGTGCTTGGCACACTCAAAGGGCAATTCCAAATGGCTGCTGATTTTAACGAGCCACTTGATGATCTCAAGGAGTACATGTTATGAGACTACTCATCGCCACTGCCGCACACGAGCAGTTGGATGTAGTTACAGTAGATTCTAAATTCAAACTGTACCCATTGTTTATCAAAGTAATTTGGTAAAAATGCCACCCCTGCCATGTCCACTTACCTATTTTGCCCAGCCTTCTTTGTTGCTGTAGGTCTCGTAATTAAATGCTGGTAGCAAAATTAGTTCCTTGCCCGTCTTGCGCTTGTATGCATTCAAGGCGATGTAGAGCAAAGGTTCGAACGTCAGTTCTTTTGGCATTTCGGATGGCTTATTCAGGACTTTTTCGTAAAATTTCTGACCGTTTGCGACCACTGTGCAACGAGCGTACAGAAAATCATCTGACGACAAATACCCCTCTTCCTCTGAATCGTTCAAGAAAACCTGCGCATGCCCTTTGGTATCCAAATGCCATAGTTTCTCTGATAAAATATCGGCGAACCTATAAATATGGGCCAATGGTTGACTTTCTAACGCGCGAATCACAGGTTCTACCACTTTCGTGTCATCACCTTCGCTTGACCAATCTAGCAAGCCGATAGTCTCCCAAAAATCTTTTGCTGAAAACATCGAAGCCGCGTCGGGTTGGTCATGGACGCGAATCTCCAACTCAGAATGGCCGAATTGGTGCTTCAAATCCTCGACGAATTTTGTGTCAAGTTCTTGGACATTCACTTTTAGTACAGCAGTCATGGGCAAGATTTTGTTTGTAGAAAGCAACAACCTAGGTCAAATTGCGGTGAGGGTTTTCTCACGTTCAATTTTTTTAACCCCCAAAAATACCACAAATTTCTTCATCCCACCCCAACTCCCTACTTTCACCCCCCTAAAACGAAAACAGCATGGCCGCAACAGCAACTCCATCCCCCGTCAATAAATCTAGCAAAAAAAAGAAGAAAAAAGAAATACCCTACCACCGCCGGCCGGATGGCATGGCCATCGAAAAGTGGCAGATTGCGCTGCGCAAACAGTTTGTGCAAGACAATGATTTTTTGATCGAAAAGACAAGCCCGGAAATTGTTTATGCTGATTATGCGGTCACCAACCCCAGCGCTCGAAGTACCTACAAGGTAGCCCTTCGAAGCCCCGATCACCGGGGGCAGAATTTTTGCAGCTGTTACGATTTCCAGGTCAGCCGGCTCGGCACTTGCAAGCACATCGAGGCAGTTTTCCGTTTGATTGCGAAAAAGCGGCTGCGCAAATACTTGAAAACTCCAGTTGAACGCGCCTATTCCTCGGTCTATCTCGACTACCGCCACGGCAAGCGCGTCATGCTCCGCATCGGGACGGAACAAATGGGAGCCTTCGCAGACCTTTCGCTCGATTACTTTGACGACCAATTTTGTTTGACAGAAGTTGGCTATACCCACTTTGAGGCTTTCCTGCAAAAAGTCCGCGCCATCAATCCCGATTTTCGTTGTTACGACGATGCGCTGGAGCACATCCTCCAACACCGGGAACATCAGCGCCGGGTACAAAAAGTGGAGAAAATGAGCGCGGAGCAGCGCACAACATGGCTCTCCGGCCTTGTAAAAACCGAAATGTTCGCCTATCAACAGGAGGGGGTTTTCTTTGCCTATCAACACGGGCGCGTCATTATCGGCGATGAAATGGGCCTCGGCAAAACCTTGGAGGCCATTGCTGCCGTCGAACTTTTCCGGCGCGAATTCGGCATTTCCAAAGTACTCATCCTTGCCCCTACGTCCCTAAAGTACCAATGGAAAACGGAGATTGAGAAATTTGCTGGTCAGGAGGCATTCGTAATAGAAGGTTTAGCCACTATTCGCCACCGCGAACACCGCGAAAACGACTCCGTGTACAAAATCGCTTCTTACCATTCTGCGCTCTTCGACCATCAGGCGATGGACGATGCCAACTATGACCTCATTATCCTCGATGAGGCCCAGCGCATCAAAAATTGGCGCACGAAGATTGCCCAGAGCGTACGCCGCGTTCGATCTCGCCACGTTTTGGTGCTTACGGGCACCCCGATAGAAAACAACCTGGAAGAACTATATGGCCTTGTGCAGTTTGTTGACCCTTTCGCGCTTGGCCCACGTCATGTGTTTTTCCCGCGTTATCAAACGACTGACGACAACGGCCGGGTAATCGGCTACGAAAACCTGGGCGAAATACGCGAGCTGCTCGCCCAACGTCTCATTCGCCGCACCAAAAAACAAGTGCTGCCACAACTCCCCAAGCGCACGGATAAAAACCTCGTGGTGCCGATGACCCAGCCCCAGCGTGAGATGCACCGTGAATTCGCAGACCAAGTTGCCAAACTGGTGATCAAATGGCAGCGCATGAAATTCCTGGACGAGCAAGACCGCCAAAAACTCCTCAAAAATCTCAACCTGATGCGCATGGTGTGTGACAGCACCTATATCGTGGACCAAAGCACGAACTACCAAACCAAGGTGGACGAGCTGCGCAATATCCTCAGCGAGATCCTTGAAATTGAGGGCGAGAAAGTGGTTGTGTTCAGCCAATGGATGCGCATGAATGATCTGGTGGCCAAGGAACTGGAGGACATGGGCGTAGGCTTTCGCTACCTCCACGGTCAAGTGCCGGGCAAAAACCGCGGGGCACTTTACACAGAATTCAATGAAGACCCAGCAGTGCGCGTATTCCTCAGCACCGATGCGGGCGGTGTGGGCCTCAACCTCCAATCTGCTGCCTGGCTTGTAAATCTTGACATCCCCTGGAACCCCGGTGTACTCGAACAGCGTATTGGGCGTATCCATCGTCTTGGCCAGGAAAAGCCAGTGAATATCATCAATTTGGTGGCGCAGGAAAGTATAGAGCACAATTTGCTGGGTGTGATCCAGTTCAAAAAAAGCATGGCCGCTGGGGTACTGGACGATGGAGAAGACACGATTTTTATGGGCGACAGCAAATTCAAGCAGTTTATGGCCTCCGTTGAAGTTATCACCCGCGACACGGTGAGCGGCATGGCTTCTGTATCACCCGATGAAATCGAAACGCCCTTAGCCACCGCGCAGCGCGATGAAGCGGAGGATTTTGTACCTGAAGCTGCAGCAGCCCCATCAAGCCCCAGCGAACTGCCCGACGACTTGGATACCCCTGACGAAACCGCCGTGCCGTCCGCTCCGTCTCGACCTTCGCCCAATCAGCCATCCGCTCCGCTACAACCCGAAGTGCTCGTGCAAAACGGGCTTCAATTCTTTACCCATCTCGCCCGCACCCTGAGCGATCGCCAAGCCACAGAACAACTGGTAAAATCCATTGTCCAAAAAGATGAAAAAACGGGACAGACTTTTGTGAGGCTCCCGGTGGAAAGTGAACAAAGTGTGACTCAAGTGCTAAATGTACTGGGCGGACTCTTCAAAGCCTTAGGCGGGCAACCATAATTTTTTACATGAACCTATCCCTACTCCACAAAAACGCCCTCGTGGGCGGCGCCAGCGCAGGCATCGGTCGTGCTGCTGCGGTAGAACTGGCTGCCTTGGGCGCCAACGTCACCCTGATGGCGCGTACTGAATCTGCTTTGCAGGAAACAATCGCCACGCTCGACACTTCGCAGGGCCAACGACACGGATACCTGAGCGTTGACTTTTCCGACAGCCAGGGACTTTTGGCTGCCGTGACCGCCCTGCTCGAACGCCAAGCAGTACATATTTTGGTGAACAACACGGGCGGCCCAGCAGGAGGCCCCATTACCGAAGCGCGGGGCGAGGCGTTCTTGATGACCTATCACAACCATTTGATTTGCAACCAACTGCTGGCACAAGCCGTACTCCCCGGGATGAAAACCGAAGGCTACGGGCGTATCATCAATATCATCAGCACCTCTGTGAAAGAACCTTTGGAGGGGCTGGGTGTGTCGAACACCACACGCTGGGCGGTGGCTGCCTGGGCCAAGACTTGGGCCAATGAGGTGGGTCAGTTTGGCATTACCGTGAACAATGTGCTGCCCGGTTTTACCCGCACGGGCAGGTTGGAAGAAATCATCGAAAAACGAGCCTCCACAAATGAGGCTACCAGAGAATCCGTAGAGAACCAGTTCAAAAACCAAGTGCCTATGCGCCGTTTCGCAGAAGCTTCGGAGGTGGCTGCTGCGGTAGCGTTTTTGGCCAGCCCGGCAGCATCTTATATCAACGGGATCAATTTACCTGTGGATGGTGGAAGGACGCGGAGCTTGTAGGGCGAAATTTATTTCGCTCTTACGGTGGCGAAATGAATTTCGCACTACAGGGACTGACACAGCTCCACTAGCACCCCTCCCGAAGATTTTGGATGGAAAAACGCTACCAGTTTGTTGTCGGCGCCACGTTTGGGTTCGCGGTTGAGCGGGACAAAGCCCTCCGCTTCGAGGCGTTCTATTTCAGCTCGTATGTCGTCCACTTCAAAAGCAATGTGATGGATGCCCTCGCCGCGCTTTTCGATGAATTTGGCGATGGGGCTTTCCGGGTCGCTGGCTTCCAACAGCTCAATCTTGCTTTCTCCAATGTTGAAAAAAGAGGTGGCAACGCGCTCGCTTTCTACAGCCTCTACTTTGTAATGGGCTTCACCCAGGAGTTTGTGGAAGAGTTCGTTGCTCGATGCCAGGTCACGAACTGCAATGCCAATGTGGTCTATTCTGATCATACTTTACAGGTGATTGGTTTATAGGTGATTGGTGATTGGTAGATTGGTGGTGAGGGTTTAGGGAGTGTTCAGAAATCTGTGTCAACTGCCGGGTGCACCTCCTCCCTGAAGGGGAGTTCATTCCGTCGAACGCATAACTTAATGATTAACAAACAATTACCCACCTATTCGAATGAACTCA
>JBBQSW010000293.1:0-5171 GCA_038213575.1 Chitinophagales bacterium
GACATTGCCCTGAAGGGGAGTTCATTCCGTCGAACGCATAACTTAATGATTAACAAACAATTACCCACCAGGGGTAGGGGGTGAAATTGCAGTTGAAACAGATTTTTGAACACCCTCGACACTGATTTCTGAACACTCCCAAGTTGAGGGTTTACACCCATTGAGTAAATCGAGTGTCAACCCTCAACCCTCAACCCTCAACCCTCAACCCTCAACCCTCAACC
This sequence comes from Chitinophagales bacterium, assembly GCA_038213575.1. Lineage (GTDB taxonomy): Bacteria > Bacteroidota > Bacteroidia > Chitinophagales > Saprospiraceae > M3007. The sequence goes on from JBBQSW010000293.1 coordinate 225, forward strand.
CTCAACCCTCAACCCTCAACCCTCAACCCTAAACTCTCAACTCTAAACCCTCAACCCTAAACTCTCAACCATTTAATTCGGCAGCCCCTGCGGTGCTCCTCTCATCGGATTGGCAGGCAGATAGGCTTGGAACTGGGCTTCGAGTTCCTTGACAAGTACGTTGTCTTCCATATTAGCAGCCATTTTCAGAATGTTCTGCACCGTTGAAAGGGTATAGTCGTAATCTTGTTTGTAGCCTTTTTTGAAGTCAGCATCCAGCGAATCGTAGAAGCGGAATTGTTGCTCCATTTGTGCTGCTATTTCGCGGATTTTGGCTGCGGCTTTTGTTTTTTCTCCAGACAGTGCATAGATGTCGGTCATAAATGCAGTGAACTGATCATATTGAAAGTTCATCTGTGGGAACACCTCGAAGTATTTATCTACAAGAGCGATGGCCATATCCTTTTTGCCTTCCAATACCAATTGTCGCGCCAGACGGATGATGCTCACGCGCATGGTCTGCAAACTTGGCATGTAGGAACGGTCCACGAAAGAAGGATGTTTGTCAAAGTTGCCCCATTTCCACTTGTCCATAATATTCTGGTACATCTTGTCGCTGCTCACCCCTCCTGAGCCGATGATGCCATAAGCCTCCATTGAGCTCTTGACCTTTTTGGGAACAATTTGAAGACCGAGTCCTTCGAGTTGGAGGTAATCTTCAAGGCCCAGCAATTTGTCCTCACGGCAAGTGACAGCCCAGTAAATGGGGCGTTTGCCAAGGTTCGAGGCCACAATGTCGAGCATTGCCAACTCATCTTTGATGATATACTTTTTGTCTTTTCCGAGATCAATGTGCAGCGTGTCCACAAGCGTCGAATCCGTAGCGGACACGATTTTATTGTCAATGAACCACTGTTTGTTGATGGGGACAGACATCTTGCGCGTCGGCAAATAAGTGTCGAATGCACGTCCGCCCCCCGATTCTTGTTTGTGGTCTTCTGCGAGGAATTTCAACACTTGTCTGATGTCCATTTCTTTTTCGCCACGCGGCGCAAAGTAGGGCGTTTGAACCCGTTTGAAACCACGCAACTGTTCGCGCGGGATACTCATCTCGATGGCCGGCGATTCATTTACTGCCCGTCGGAGTTGGTCAATGTACCAGTCCACCGCGATCAGGGAGAGGTTGACTACCCGTACGTCCGTGCGGATGCCTTCCACTTCTTGGCAATACCAGAGCGGATATGTGTCGTTGTCGCCGTAGGTGAAAATAATGGCGTTAGGGTCGCAGGAATTGAGGAAGTTGCTGGCATAGTCGCGACTTGCAAAGTGGTGTGCGCGGCTGTGGTCGTCCCAGTTTTGGGTCACCATCAACAAGGGGGCAGAAAGGGAAAGTACGATGGCCAATGGTGCTGCGGCACCTTTCAGGCTTTTGTTCAGCATGTCCCAGAGCGCTACAACGCTCAGGCCAATCCAAATACAAAAGGTGAAAAATGAACCTGCAAGCACATAATCGCGTTCGCGCGGCTCATTGGGCGGCTGATTGGAATAAACGATAATGCCGATGCCCGTAATGATAAATAAGGCCATAATTGCCGCAAAATCGCGTGGTCGCTTCCTGTAATGAAAGAACATTCCGAACAAGCCAAGCAAGAACGGGATCATGTAATATTTGTTCCGGCCTTGGTTGTTCTTCTGAAAATCGGGCAATGCTTCTTGGTTTCCGATGCGGCTAGCGTCAATTGCGTCAATGCCAGTGATCCAGTTTCCTGCACTCGGATCCCAGACATAGTACCCTTGTTCGCCGTTTTGGCGCCCAGAGAAGTTCCACATAAAATAGCGCCAGTACATCCAGCCTAACTGGTATTTCCAGAAAAACTCAAGGTTGTCGCCAAAAGTTGGCTCGCCCGTGGGCTTGTCAATCCAGCGACGGTAAAGTGCTGGGCGGCCCTGAGAGTAATCTCCCATGCGCGGAAACAGCGTCTTGTCGCCTACAGCGTATTCGTAATCTACTTTTTCGTCCACGACTGCGTAACGGTCGCCTACTCGGCCGTATCGTTCCTCCGATTTGATGCCTGTTGGTTGGGCATCAAAGTGTGGGCCCCGGACGAGCGGGCGTTCTCCATATTGCTCACGATTGAGGTATGGAAGCAGTCGCATGGGATCGGAGGGGTTGTTCATGTTGATGGGCGTGTTCGCATTGGCGCGGACAATCACGGTTCCATAGGCTAAATATGCAATCACCACAACGCCCATGGCCACGACCACACGCTGCAAAAGGCCATTACTGGTGCGCTGTGCATGACGGAGGCCAAACCAAATTGCGCCACTAAATATTAGCAATACCGGGATGATGCCTGAGTAAAAGGGAGCACCAAAACTATTGACCATCATTTTGTCAAAGGAGGCCCACAGAGTAGGAATACCTGCAATGATTATTTTTTGAATGGCTACGATGAATACAACCCCTACCGAGGCTGCCACTAAAGTGCCTATTATGGTCGGCTTTTTCGACTTTTTGAAATAGTAGAACATCGCCAACGCAGGGAAGGTCAACAGGCTCAACAAGTGAACGCCCATGGAAAGCGCAACAGAATAAAATGCAAAGACCAGCCAACGGTCGGCATCCGGTTTGTCAGGTAGGTTATACCATTTAAGCGTAGCCCAAAGGGTCATAGCCGTAAAAAAGGTAGACATGGCGTACACTTCGCCTTCTACAGCCGAAAACCAGATGGAAGAAGTAAAAGCAGTGCAAAGCCCTGCGACTACCCCAGCACCTACGGCTGCAATGGCTTGGCTACCCTCGGGTTCGTTCTCGCGTCCTACTAGAATCAAACGGGCTAATATACTGGTGCTCCAACATACAAACAGTGCCGTAAAGGCCGTGCAAATAGCTGAGAGCAGGTTGACAGAATAGGCGATATTGGCTGGGTCGCTAGAAAGCATCCCGCCTACCCATGCAAACAAACGGCCGACGAGCAAAAATATAGGCGCACCTGGAGGGTGTACGACTTGGAGTTTGTAGGCACCAGCGATGAATTCGCCGCAGTCCCAAAGGCTGCCTGTTGGTTCAGCCGCTAGGCCAAGTACTATTGCTGCGATGCCAAAAGTGATCCAGCCTGCGAGGTTGTTAAGCGTTTTGAAGGAAAAATTCATGTTTTCGTTGTATATGAAAGCAATGCCGTGCAACAAATCTGTCCTACGGCTTGAAGCCCTAGGACGGATGAGATTCGGTTGGTGGGTTGCAAAGACCGCGCAAAACTATAAAAGTCCGCTCAAGTAGGGGTTTACTTTTGAAAAACAAAAAGTGGACGAGGTGTTTTTTACCACCAGAAGGCTTGATCGTTAATCAATGTACGGGGAGATTGTCTTGTTAAAAAAGCCTGATTTTCAGACTCCTATTCAATTTTAAAGGCAATTGTTTTTACTCGCTTAGTCAGCATTCCGTCCACCATTTTTTCTTCTAAAACCATGGCTTGCGCTGCGGGCATTTCAAAGACGGATTTCAGGTCGCGGATACGGGCAGCGGGGACTCCCGCAGATCTCAATTGAGATATTGCATCATTTAAGCCTATCTGTACGATTCGCTGCTCCAGCAAAGCATTCAGTTTCTCCCGGTTTTTTACGCGTGCAGTATTGGTTTGGAAATCAAGGTCTTGCAAAAGGTTTCTTAGGCCCAAAACATTGCAAAGTTGTGAAAACTGCCGCTCTGTGCCCACCGCTAACAACAGCGTTTGTCCGTCGGCGCATAGAAATGTATCGCCATAGGGCGCAATGTTTGGGTGTTTGGTGCCCATGCGCTGCGGTATATGACCATTCATCAAATAATTGCTGGCTTGATTGGCGAGGGAAGCAAGGGCTGATTCCATGAGTGAGGTAGTCACCAAACTGCCTTCGTCGGTGCGTTCTCGGTGGAGTAATGCAAGCAGAATGGCTTCTTTGAGTTGGTGCGCAGCCAGAATGTCAATGAACGCGACGGGCATTTTTACAGGTGGGCGCTCCGCTTCCCCGTTCATGTAGAGGAATCCTGCTTCGGCTTGTAATACCGCATCGAAGGCAGGGCTTTCGTCTTCAGGATCGGCGTAGGAATTGAGTTGGGCGTAAATAAGCCGAGGATTTTCAAGGCGAAGCGTGTTTGCGTCAAAACCCATCTTGCGTGCAGCGGAAGGTTTGAAATTAGAGATTACGACGTCTGCTGCGGCCGCTATTTTGATCGCAATGGCTCGGTCGGCATTGTCATTGAGATCTAAAAATAAGTGTTGTTTACCCCAATTCACGCTACACCAATAGGCAGAAATAGGCGAAGCAGGGTCTTCGGAAGATTGTTTCCAACCACGGGTCACATCCCCTCCCGTGGTTTTGTTTTCAATTTTAATGACTTCCGCGCCAAGTTCTGCGAAAAACATCCCAACAGCGGGTCCTGCCAAAACACTGGCAAATTCGACTACTTTTAGGCCCTTGAAAAATTGATTTTGCATAATGTAACCCGGAACTCTATTCCGGTAATTTTTCCCGGAACGGAGTTCCGGGCTACTTACCATGAAAATATATTCAACCGTTCAAACCCGTGCATGGGACGCATACACCATTGAAAATGAGCCGACTACTTCGGTTAATTTGATGAATCGTGCCGCACAGGTTTTCACAGACTGGTTCGTTCAAAGCTACCCGGACAACACCCGCTCAGTGGTTGTTTTTTGCGGAACTGGCAATAACGGCGGCGATGGCGTGGCCGTCTCGCGGCTGTTGCATTGGCTCGGATTCGAGGCGAAGGTAGTGGTGTGCGATTTTGCAGAGAAGCGAAGTGCAGATTTTGAGTTGCAAGTTGCAGCAATGCCCAAACATAGCAACATAAGCATTGAATGGTTCAATATGGCCAAAGATTTGCCCGAAGTATTGCCCGAGGCGCTGGTAATTGACGCACTTTTCGGCTCGGGTATAAACCGTCCCTTAGCGGGCGAATGGGCACAA
>JBBQSW010000294.1:0-5170 GCA_038213575.1 Chitinophagales bacterium
CAACCCTATTTTTCTGCGAATAGTGGGGCTATTTAAAGAAAAACAGGGGCCGTATGATGGAACAAAGGGTGGCATCAAATGACTAAGTTATGGGTGCCGCGTTCCTTATGCTGCTACGCTTTCCGTCAGGCTCTTGAAAAACTCAAGATAACCCGGCAGTGCCTCGTCAGCGGGCTGCCAAGGGAGCACGGGTTTGTCGCCCGAAACAGACAAGTACGGAACGTTGGTATCAAGCGATTCGCTGCCGATGATCACGGCATCGGCATAGTGCGCTGCGCCTTTGTGCATCGAAACGCCTTCGCCATCGCGGTAAGGCTCGAGGTGTTTTTTTGTCAGGTTATTGATGGCCGCTTTTTGGAAAAAACGTTCACCACCTTCATGTTCGTGTGGTGTGTCGTATGCCCCGTAGATAATTTGAGCATTGGCAAAAATGGGCTCGGTTTTATAGGCGGTACGGAGGTAAAGCGGCAGAAGACTTGTCATCCAGCCTTGGCACATGATAAAATCGGGTGGCCAGCCGAATTTTTTTACCGTTTCAATGGCGCCTTTGCAGAAAAACGCTGCGCGGTCGGCATTGTCTTCGAAGGGATGACCTTTATCGTCTTCAAACACCATTTTGCGTTTGAAAAACTCTTCATTGTCAAGGAAATAGACTTGTAATCGTGAGCCGGGCAACGATGCTACTTTGATGAGCAGTGGGTAATCGTCGTCGTCTACGATGATGTTCATCCCGCTAAGGCGCACCACCTCGTGTAGCCGGTGGCGGCGCTCGTTTACCACGCCGAAGCGGGGCATGAGGATGCGGAGTTCATAACCTTGGTCTGCAAAAAATTTGGGCAGTTTCCCCACGAGTTCAGAAATGTCGGTGCCCTCAGTGTAGGGTGCGAGTTCTTGCGTGATCAGGAGCAGTCGCTTCTTTTACATGTGTCAAAAAACCAGACTTGAATTGGTGTGTGTAAAGCACGATTTATTACGAAACCGAAGTTCAGGAAGAGCACGCGGGCCTACCTATTCCGCGAAATTCGAGTGCAAAAGTATAAAAAAATGCAGGTCTTTTTTCCAAAGAGTTTCGTTGAAATATTTTTACTGGCTTAAATCTTCCATTTTGCGCTCCAGAACCCGGAAAGTATATGCCCATTCGTTCTTCTCATCGGGTTGGTGAGATTCACTCCAAATTTCTACCCATTCAGCAGGATCGGTTTCAGGGAAAAAAATATCGCCCTCGACTTCGAGATCTACTTCTGTGAGGTAAATTCTGTCCCACAGGTCGGCAGTTTCCAGGTAAATTTCTCCGCCACCGATAATGAAAACCTCTTCTTCGGCTCCATCGAATGCCATGCCGAGCGCTTCCTCCAATGAGTGGGCCACCAGCACGCCTTCGGCTGTGAAAAACAGGTCGCGAGTCACTACAATATTGGTGCGCTTAGGGAGCGGACGGCCAATGCTTCGAAAGCAATTGCGGCCCATGATGAGGTGGTGTTCAAGGGTCGTTTTTTTGAAATAGGATAGGTCGGCAGGCAAATACCAGGGAATTTGGTTGTCTTTCCCGATCACGTTGTTTTTGGCAGTTGCGACGATGGCTGAAACGATCATTGAGTGGTAAGTGTTGAGTGTTAAGTGTTGATTGGTAAGTGTTGAGTGATAAGTGTTGAACCATTAACACTTATCACTCAACACTTACCACTCAACAATCAACACTTATTTCTGCAATTTGCTGTTGCGCTGGCTGTAGCCGAAGTACACCAATAAGCCCAATACCATCCACGCAAACGCGGCTTTGAGCGTGAATGGGTCAATGGCGACAATCATACCCAGGCAAATAAGCGCCCCGAGAATAGGTACCAAAGGCACCAGGGGTGTTCGAAACGGGCGATGTTGGTCTGGATTTGAGCGGCGCATGAACAATACGCCCAAGCTCACCAGAACAAAGGCCAGCAAAGTGCCGAAGGAAGTAAGATCGCCAGCCATGCCGCCCGGTACGAAGGCTGCGAATGCACCTACAAAGAGGAAGAGCAACATATTTGATTTGTAGGGCGTACGGAATTTTGGGTGCAATTCGGAGAAGACTTTAGGGATGAGACCGTCGTTTGCCATCGAGTAAAATACGCGGCTCTGGCCCATCAACATGACCAAAATAACAGAGGAGAATCCTGCAAGAATGGCCACCTTGACTGCTGTCGCGAGCCATTTGTATCCAGGCATGTGGTTCTCAATCGCGTAAGTCACCGAAGCTTCTTTGCCTGCTGTCGCAAATTCTGTCCAGTTGGCTACGCCAGTGAGGACATAGGAAAACAGAATGTAGAGCACGGTACAAATGGCCAGTGAGCCCAAGATGCCGATAGGCATGTCTCGCTCTGGTTTTTTGGCTTCCTGTGCTGCCGTGGAAACAGCGTCAAAGCCGATAAAGGCAAAGAACACTATGGCCGCGCCACCCAACACACCGCCCCAGCCGTGCTTGAATACTCCTTCGTGGCCAGGGGTGCCTTCAGGGATCATGTAGGGTGTATGGTTGGATGGATTGATAAACTGCCAACCCACAGCGATGAAAATCAGTACAATCGAGACTTTAATCGCTACAATTACGGCGTTTAGTGTAGCCGATTCTTGGGTGCCTTTGATCAATACCAATGTGATGATGAGCAGGATGAGTAGGGCAGGAGCATTCATAATGCCGTTTTCCATGGGCCCGTGACACCATTCATACGGTATGGCCCCTCCAAGCAGACTATTCAAATACTCCGACCATGCCACTGAAACAGTGGCTGCACCCAATGCATACTCCATAATAAGCGCCCAGCCGATGATCCAGGCGACAAGCTCGCCCATAGTGGCATAGGCGTAAGTGTACGCACTGCCCGCAATGGGTATCATAGCGGCGAATTCTGCGTAACAAAGTCCCGCGAAGGCACAGCCAATGGCTGCAACTATAAAAGAAAGCGTAACAGAAGGCCCGGCAGCTTCGGCAGCAGCGGCGGCGGTGCGCACAAAAAGGCCGGCGCCGATGATGGCACCGATGCCGAGCGCCACAAGGTTCCAAGCGCCAAGTGTGCGCTTCAGCCCCTTTTCAGAGTCGTCCGCTTGCGCCAAAAGTTGTGAGAGAGGTTTGCGTACCCAAAGGTTAGCCATACAAAGTAGAGTTTTAGTTTTGAAAATTCGTCGGGCGAAAGATAGGATGGTTTTTGAATTTGCAGCATTTGACTAAATTTCTGCTTTGCACTAAAGTCTCTGGATCCCAAAAATCTTTTTTTAAACTCAAGGATTTGCAAGACTTTCGCGAAACGAAAAAATGACAACATGAAGAAGCAAGATGACCAGCCCCGCACGCTTTCACAAGCAGAACTAGACCAATTGTGGCAAGAGAATTTTGAAATAGAAAAGGCATCCAAAGCATCCATCGTGAAAGATTGGCTGCCGCGCTATACTGGAATGGCGCTTGACCAATTTGGAGAGTACATCCTGCTGGTCAATTTTGGCGGATATGTTAAAGAATTTGCCGATCAACATGGAGTGTCTATCCATGGTCTCGAACGCCCAATGCAGGCCGCCACGGCCGAGGGTATTACCATTATTAACTTTGGCATCGGGAGCCCCAATGCGGGCTTGGTGATTGACCTTTTGGAAGCAATTAAGCCTAAAGCGGTGCTTTTTTTGGGGAAATGCGGCGGCCTTAAAACGGGTAAAAATCACAACGGCGACCTTATACTTCCCATTGCAGCCATACGCGGCGAAGGCACCAGCAATGACTACCTCCCGCCCGAAGTGCCTGCTTTGCCTGCATTTGCACTGCAAAAAGCGGTCTCAACTACCATCCGTGAGTACGAGCGCGACTACTGGACGGGGGTAGTGTACACTACCAACAAGCGAGTATGGGAACACCGCGAGGACTTCAAAGCCAAACTCCGCGACCTGCGCTGCATCGCCATTGACATGGAAACAGCCACCATTTTCGTAGCCGCTTTCAAGAACCAAATGCCAGCCGGCGCACTCTTGCTCGTGAGTGATATGCCCATGACCCGTGATGGCATCAAGACTGATGCTAGCGACCGGGTAGTGACGACGCAGTTCGCCAAAACCCACCTAGACATTGGTGTGGGGTCGCTCAAACAATTGATGAACAAGAGTATGACGGTGAAACACTTGCGGTTTTAGAGGTAGAAAACCGCTTATCTCACCAACTTTTGAACAATTACCTTTGCCCCATGAAATTAGATTCGCTCACCGTAAAAGAACACCCTGAAAACCGAACGACAGCACCGCACGTGCTGCCGATTTATGCCACTTCGTCCTTTGATTTTGATGACATCAATCAGGGCATCGAGATTTTTAAAAACATTGAGAGCGGCCATGCCTACAGTCGCTACGCCAATCCGACGGTGGATACGGTGGCCGCTAAAATCGCCGCGTTGGAATCTTTTGGTCTCGATATGGAAGCCTGGGCGGTGATGACTTCGAGCGGTATGGCGGCCATTGCCACGCTCTTGCTCGGTACGCTCAAAACAGGGGACAAGGTCCTGAGTCAGGGCAATTTGTATGGTGGTACCACCGAACTTTTGAAAGGTATTTTCAGCCAGTTTGGCATCGAAACGCTGTTCGCCGATTTGCGAAATCTGGAACTAGTGGAAAAATCTTTGCGGGATGACAAGGCTGTAAAAATGCTTTACTGCGAAACGCCAGCCAATCCTACGCTGGCTTGTGTGGACATTCTAGCATTGTCTGCATTGGCCCATCAGTATGGGGCTTTGTGTGCCATTGACAACACATTTGCCACGCCTGTTTTGCAACAACCTTTTGCGCTTGGGGTAGATTATGTGATTCATTCCACAACCAAATATTTGAACGGACACGGCAACTCTATCGCAGGGGTAGTCGTTGGACGCGACCAAGAAACCATGCGCAAAGGCGTATGGCGCGCCATGAAACTGGTGGGCACCAACTGCTCGCCCTTCGAGGCTTGGCTGACCAACAACGGGATGAAAACACTCTCGCTACGCATGGAACGGCACTGCTCTAATGCCCTTGCCGTGGCAGAATTTCTGGAAAAACACCCTGCAGTTGCTCGCGTGAACTACCCCGGACTTGCTTCACATCCTGACCATGCATTGGCTACGCAACAAATGCACGGTGGCTACGGTGGGATGCTGAGCTTTGAACTTCGCGGCGGACTGGATGC
>JBBQSW010000295.1:0-5167 GCA_038213575.1 Chitinophagales bacterium
GGGCCAAACGTCGGTAGAATATGTCAAAAAGCGTGAATCAAGGTGCAGAGCATCGGAACATTCGGCGCAAAGTTCAGGTGCGCTGCACCTCTGGACAAGCGGTTGATTGCGATTGCTACCGACGTTAAGCCCCTATTGGGCTGATTTGACAAAGTAGAACTAAAGCTCCTTTCCCAAAAAGAACTTGTCCAATGGTTACTAAAAACTTGCCTTCTGATGCTGATATAGCAGATGAAATCTTTGATTCTATCTACCCACTTCGATATAAGAGAATATCCAGGTATCACTTTACGCCTGTGAAAGTCGCGCAAGTGGCCGCACAATACCTGGTAGGAAAACCGGGCACCCGAGTGCTTGATATCGGCTCAGGTGCAGGCAAGTTTTGCATGGTCGGCGCCGCCTGTACGGAGGGGTGTTTTACAGGGGTCGAACAACGAAAAAACCTGCATCGCCTGGCGGTCAAATTGGCGAAGCAACAGGGCGTTGAACGGGTTGAATTCACCTTTTCCAATATCATGGAGATTGATTTTGAGGCTTTTGACGCGATTTATTACTTTAATGCTTTTTATGAAAACATCGTCCCGATTAGCGCAATTGACAACAAGGTAAGATTGGACAAAAATTTATACACCCTCTATACGCAATACATGCGCGAGCAACTGGATAAGATGCCCATAGGCACTCGGCTGGCCACTTATTTCAGTTTTCTGGATGAAATTCCCAACAGTTACAAAATCCAATCAGCAGATTTTGATTTGAAACTGAAACTCTGGGAAAAGGTCTCTTGAATAAGCCTTTCCTATCTTTGCTTTATGAAACCGTTCATTACCAAGAAAAGTCTCAGGTACCACTGGCTTACGTTCCGCAAACACGATTTGAGAGCCAGTGGCACGGTGTTTTTTGTCGCCTTGCCGCTGTGTTTGGGCATTTCGCTCGCCTCGGGTGCGCCCGTGTCCTCGGGCTTGCTGGCAGGAATCCTCGGCGGTTTGATCGTGGCGCCGTTGAGCGGCTCGCAATTGAGTGTTAGCGGCCCAGCTGCGGGGCTGACAGCCATCTGTGCGGCGATCATTGCATCTTCGGGATTGGATGTGTTTTTTCTCTCCTTGGTTGTAGCAGGTGTAATGCAGGTGCTTTTGGGGGTGTTTCGCCTGGGCGGATTCACCCATTTTATTCCTTCAACCGTTATAAAGGGAATGCTGGCAGCCATTGGCATCATCCTGATCTCCAAGCAGATACCAGCTTTGATTGGTTACGACAAGCCGGATTTTTGGTCGAACGAACTATTCAATATCTTCACGTTCCGGCACGTATTCAGTAACGTGCAAAGTTTGTACGAAAGCATCACATTGGGGGCAATACTGGTCGCTGCATTGTCGCTCCTGATGCTGCGGGTGTGGAAACTTAAGGTGCAAAAGCATGTGAGCTTCTTGCCGACTTCCTTTGTCACGGTGCTCTTTGGCATTTTGCTGGCAATGGCTTTTGGACAATTCATTCCTTCATTAGGACTTCAACCCACGCAGTTTGTCCAAATCCCGGACAATATTTTCAGCACCATGCGGCTGCCAGATTTTGGCCTCGTCTCAGCACATGCCGAAGTCTGGAAAAACGGCCTGGTCATTTGCTTTATAGCAACTTTAGAAACCCTGTTGAGCATTGAAGCCATTGACAAACTCGACGCCGAAAACCGCATCACACCCCAAAACCGGGAACTCGTGGCGCAAGGCACCGGCAATTTATTGAGCGGATTGCTCGGTGGATTGCCCATCACAGCCGTCATCGTTCGGAGCTCTGCCAATGCAGAGGCGGGCGGCAGAACCTGGTTGTCAGGCTTTATGCACGGCGTTTGGCTGCTTTTGGCAGTGCTGCTCGCCACGGGTTTGGTCAATATGATTCCTTATTGTGTGTTGGCGGCCATCCTTATCCGCACGGGTTACAATCTTGCGAAACCGAGTATGTTTCTCGCGGTTTGGCGGCAAGGGCGGGAGCAGTTTTTGCCGTTTATCGTGACCATTGGGGCGGTTTTGTTCACCGATCTGTTGGTGGGCGTACTGATCGGCTTGGCATACAGCATCTATTTTTTGATCAAACACACTTATCGGGCCGGTTTCGCCGTCAAGGAAAAAATGGAGGGCCATATCCGGCATTTTACCATTCACCTTGCCCTCAACGTAAGTTTTCTCAATAAAAAACGCATCACAGACCTGTTGGACAAAATGCCGGAATATGCGGTGGTCGAAATCATTGGCACCGACAGTGTGTACATTGACCATGATATTTTAGAGATTTTCCAGCAGTATAAACTGAAGGCACACAATAAGCACATTCAATTGATCCTCACTGATATTGCAGAGGTTCAGACGATCAGTGTTCATTAAAAAAAATAGGGGCCTTTTATACGGGCTTGGTGGATTGGTTTCCAAATTGTTTCCTCCATTTTGACAGGGTTCAAGCTTACAGCCCGTAGCAATAGGTCAATTGTCCGTCATCCGGAAAACGTGGAATCAGGACCCAAAACCTAAAGTCTGGTAAGGCATTCAAAAATAAGGAAAACTGCCAGAAAAGCGCCACGGTTTCCCCGTCTTCCGGGTGGCTGGAAGGGTTTTCCTGGGGCAAAAATTCGAGTTTCCCGTTTTGCAGATATTGGGAAATGAGGTGTTTAATGGCAGCGCGGTATTCGCGTGGGTCATCAAAATCTTCTGGGCGGATCTCCTCGCTCTGAAAGGTAGCGATTCTGTTGAACACCGAACCAGAAGTCAAATAATCGTGAAGAATGGTATTCAAAGACTGGCGCAATAAACTCGAAAAACTTGGATAATCAGGGCCTAATTGAGTTCTCTGGGCCTCAAATTCGGCTTCAAGGGCAATAACCTGGAGATTTTTTTGATGCTCTTCCGGGGTTTCGGCACCTAAAATACGATTGCGCACCAGTACTTCGAGGCTCAATTGGTTGGTTCCGCCGTAAATGAAGGCTTTCAAGGAAAGGCGCATTGCCTGGGCAAAATCGCTGGTGTTATTGGGCTTTAGTTGCTGGCTTCGGGCTTCATAAGCGTCAATTTGCCAGCCTAAGGTTTTGAACCCGAATTCATCGCGCACGATCCTTCGGATGGTTTTTTCCAGCGTTTCGGGTTCATGGGGCGCCGTGAGGCGTTCTTCCAGGTATTTTTTTGCTGGTGACGTAAATGGAAAATGCTCTCCTATGTAGCGCAGCGTACGCCACTCAATTTCTGTGATTTGCTGACCATCTTTTGCAAACTGAAAGATCTCTTCGATTTCATCCAATGATATTCGCCATTCGCCACGTCCTTTGGTCGCCGCTTTGGCCGCTTCAAGCAGGGCACGATCGTACCGGATTCCGTTGGTGATGGTGTGATAAGCTATGAGAAATTTTAGGGGAAAAGTAGGGCGGAACCGGCAAATTCTGGTGCTGAATCAAAAGAAGTTTGCAGTAAGAATTTTGCAGATCATTCCTTTTACTTTACCCAACCTATTTACCCCAGATGACTGTCTACTGGATTATGAAAAACATTTATTCTTTCCTTTTTTTGGCTTTGCCGCTTATTTTTGCTTGCAAAAAAACGACCATAGAACTACGATCAGTTTGCGTGGATCAATACCTTGAAACTCAGCAGTTGATCAAATACGATGGCCAGGATATTGGTTGCAAATTTTATGTCACCCTTTTTGAATTGGATGGTAAGCAGTATTTTTACAGCGACAACGCCTGTGCGGACTTGCTGTCTATCCCAGAGGATTGCGACAGAAACCCCTACTGCGCTAGTATCCATGCTCCTGAACTGACATTCTTCTTCCAAAATGCAGTAAACAAAGGCATTGTCGGTTTTAAAGATTAACCGCACGTGAGTCCATCTTAGGCGAAGATTTTAATCGGATTGGTCAAAGAAGCACTCGAAAAAGAGGCTTGGATCATCCTCACGACCCATACCCGCATTGAAAAAGTAAATGTTCTTCAAAATTGCATTGTATCGGCCATGACCGAATATGCGGATTACCTTTCCGGTTCTAAGCTGCCGAAGGTGGAATACTCTGTGCTAACCGATGAAAAGCATGGTAAATACCAATTGCTGGCAGTTGGCTGGGAGAAAAAAGAGCGCATTTATTCGATCATCTTTCATACTGACATCGTGGGCGAGCACATTTGGATTCAATGAAGACAATACCGAAGATGGCTTTGCCAACCTGCTCATGGAGCGCGGCGTAGAAAAAAAAGACATCGTGCTGGCTTATTACCCGGAATCTCATCGGCATTCCGGCCAGGTGTCTGGTTTGGCATAGGCCAATCGAGCAAGGCGCTGGGTACGATGATAACTGTCTAAACCACTGCAAGTTAGGGTGCCAGCTTGCTCAAGATCCACAAATCCATCGGGTTGAACAATTTCCTCCGGGAGCCAAACGTCCGTTATTTGACCGATCATCAGGATGGTTCCGTTGATGCCAAGCGGGATTTTTTCGCGCATCTCAACGGCAAAACGAACCCGGCTTTCCGCTACAAACGGGGCTTGAAAACCTTCTGAAAATTCAGGCATCAGTCCTGTTGCCTCAAATTCCGATTGATCTTTAGGGTAACGTGCCGAAGTTTGATGGGCTTTTTTATAAATCCTTTCATTTAGGTGGTTAATGGTGTAAACACCTGTGCTTATGATGTTGGAAAGGGTGTGTCTTTCCACGGTGTCGGGCCGAAAAACGAGTCCGCAGAGTGGGGGATTGGCACCAATATGAAATAACGAATTGAAAATAGCGAGGTTGGTGGCGCCTTGCAAATCAACCGTGCCTACCAGTACTACACTTTTGAAGCCCCCCAGCGAATTGATGAATGCTGCCCGGTAGCGCTGCTCCATGTCGGAAATTAGGGTGGAGGAGATATGGGTCATGTTTGTTTTTATAACGTGAGTTTTGGATAGCCTTTTCAGTAATGTAGTTTCAATAAAACCGAGTAGCGGTGACATTATATCGCCGTAATAATGTCACCGCTACGCGGTTCTGGAAAACATTGAACGCTGACGCTACCATAATGTCACCGCTACGCGGTTCTGGAAAACATTGAACGCTGACGCTACCATAATGTCACCGCGATGCGGTTCTGGAAAACATTGAACGCTGACGCTACCATAATGTCACCGCGATGCGGTTCTGGAAAATATTGAACGCT
>JBBQSW010000296.1:0-5167 GCA_038213575.1 Chitinophagales bacterium
ACACAAGAAAGGTGGATAAGATGCGTAACATGTAAGTTTTGTCGGGGCGAAGTAACAATCTTGAAACGGATTAAAAATGGAACAATTGCCCAATTAGCCGTTGGCCGACAAATTTTTGATTGCCATAATTCGTGCCAAAAACCAAGATTAAGGTTGAATGTGCGAAGGAACGGCAGGTGCTTTTCGACAAACAAAGCCCTCCGCACATCAAACGTGTACGGAGGGCTTTTTAAATGGGTTGTACTCAGAACCTACTACCGATTCATAGACGCCAAAAACTCGTCGTTGCTGCTGCTGTGCATCATCTGCTTTTTGACGAACTCCATGGCCTCTTCTGGCTTCATATCGGCCAAGTGGTTGCGGAGGATAAACATCCGTTGGAGGGTGTCTTTGTCCAGAAGCAAATCTTCGCGGCGCGTGCTTGATTTGGTGAGGTCAACGCTCGGATATAAGCGGCGATTGGCGAGGTTGCGGTCGAGTTGCAGTTCCATGTTGCCGGTTCCCTTGAATTCCTCGAAAATGACCTGGTCCATTTTTGAACCGGTGTCAATCAGCGCTGTGGCAAGAATTGTCAGCGAGCCACCGTCTTCGATGGCGCGGGCTGCACCAAAGAATTTTTTAGGTCGCTGCAAGGCGGTTGCTTCCACACCACCTGAGAGGACTTTACCACTGGCAGGCGCTACGGTGTTGTAAGCGCGCGCCATACGCGTGATGGAGTCGAGCAGGATCACCACGTCGTGACCACATTCGACCATACGTTTGGCTTTTTCAAGCACGATGTTGGCCAACCGAACGTGGTTTTCGGCCAATTCGTCAAACGTAGAAGCCACCACTTCGGCTTTCACGTTTCGGCGCATATCGGTCACCTCCTCTGGGCGTTCGTCAATGAGCAGGACAATGACATAGCACTCCGGGTGATTTTTCGTGATGGCGTTCGCAATGTCTTTGAGCAAAAACGTTTTGCCTGTCTTGGGTTGAGCCACGATGAGCCCCCTTTGACCTTTGCCTATGGGCGTAAAGAGGTCAATGATGCGGTTGCCGAAATCTCGCCCGGTGGGGCTGGTAAGCAGCGTGAATTTGGAGGTTGGGAAAAGTGGCGTGAGGTAATCGAAAGGCACACGGTCACGCACGTCTTTCGGGTCAAGGCCATTTATTTTCGCAACCTTTAGGAGCGCAAAATATTTCTCGCCTTCTTTTGGGGGACGGATGGCGCCGCGAACGGTATCACCCGTTTTCAGGCCAAAAAGTTTGATTTGAGACGGAGAAACGTAAATATCGTCTGGACTGGTTTGGTAGTTGTAATCCGGAGACCGTAGGAATCCGTAGCCATCGGGCATCATCTCTAAGGTGCCCAGACCTTCCACGATGCCATCGAGTTCGACATCGAACCGTTCGCGGTGAACCGTAGGAGGCATCACTTCTACCTGTTCTACTGGGGCAACAGGCATTGGCTCTTCTTGCCTGACTTCTGGTTGACCTGCCAAGGGTGCGAAAGGACGGTGCATTGGCACGGCTTCATCCTCTTCATCGGTGCTATTTACAGGCGCATTATATTCTTCTTCTAAGTTTTGAAGTTTGGCCGCTTCAGGGTCAAACAGGCCTGGTTGCCCTGGGCGTGGTGGTTGCTGCGGTCGGTCGCGCCGACGGTCTTCCCATTCGCGCTGGCGGCGGTCACGGCGGTCTTCCCAACGGTCGCGGTTGCGGCCTTGTGCTTCTGGGCGTTGTTGTTGTGGTTGTGGTTGGTCGCGGCGGTTTTGGTCGCGATTGCCGGGGCGTTCATTCCGATCCTCGCGGCGTTGGGGTGGAACTTGATCCCGATTCCCTTCAGGAGAAGGACGGTTCTGATCACGCTCGCGTTTTTCCTCCGGAGCTGCGCTAGTTGATTCGCTCTTTTCGGGTGGTGTTGCGCGGGTTGACTCGCGCTTTTCGGGTGGTGTTGTGCGGGTTGACTCGCGCTTTTCGGGTGGTGTTGCGCGGGTTGGTTCGCGCTTTTCGGGTGGTGTTGTGCGGGTTGACTCGCGCACACGGCTGTTTTCTGCAGCAGCCGGCCTTTCACGGCGGGGGGCTGCGAGTTTGGGGGGTGTTTGTGGAGCGGGCTTTTCCGCTGGAGGCGGCAATTCCACCTCGTCCTCGTCCGCAGATTTCACCTTGCGGACGCGGCGGCCGGTTTGAGGATTTGGCTCTTCCACAATCGGCACGATCCGATTGGTCGCGGTTTTTTCCGCGAGCGCCTGTTCGTCCAGGATTTTATAGATTAAATCCTGTTTAGAAAATTTGGCGATGCTCTTTACACCAAGTTTTTGGGCAATTTCTTTGAGCTCTGTCACCAGCTTGTCGTTAAGCTGCAAAATGTCGTACATGAGTGGGGATGAATGTAAGTTAAAATTGTGTGTTGGCGCGGCTCGACGCCGAAGCGTTGGCGTTCGAAGGGTTCGCGCGCAGTGGTGGGAATGTAAATTGATTGGTCATAGCGGCAGTGCATCATCCAAATAACCTGGACACAGCATGACACAGCATTTAAAAAAGAAAAGATTGACAAAAACTGCTTGCAAAAAACACCTTGCCAAGAAGGGCAAGAGATCGGTTATTCGGGTATATTGCGTGGATGAAAAATAATCGGGAGGGTGTTTGAAAAGCCTCCAAGCCTTTAATACAGGCTATGTATTACCTTAAACAGCAAAAAAGTTTAGTCTTGGAACGGAAGCCAACAAAGGCAATCATTTGACCTAGAATCTAGGATTGAACACGGCAAAGATAAGCCAGTTTTTAAATTCGCTCTATCTTGTGGCGATTTTTTCAGGTTTTGCTCAAAATTTACAAAAACAACCTTGAATATCTGATTAAGGAACGGGAGAATATGAAAGTAACAACTTTTTATTCTCCCTTTCCTTAAACTGGCTTTGCAGAAAAATGTTGCAATCCAAGCTCTTTAGTTTTCAAAAGAACATCCGTGCTAATATGCTCCAACTCAAAGTAATCCGCGACGAGAAGAAACGAATCATCTCCGGCCTCCGCAAACGAAACTGGACTGCGGCCCAAATCAAGGTCATTGACCAAATCTTAAAAACAGACGATTCAAGGCGCGCCACGCAAAAAGACCTTGACGACGCTCTGGGTGAAGGCAACCGCCTCGCCAAGCAGATCGGCGCACTCATGGGACAAGGTAAAAAAGAGGAGGCCGAAGTGCTCAAAACACAGGTCGCTGCGCTCAAGACCAAGAGCAAAGACCTTGAAGAGCAAATGGATCGTTTGAAAAGCCAGCTGGATGAAATGCTCTATACGGTTCCTAACTGCCCGCACAAAAGCGTTCCGAAAGGAAAAACGCCCGAAGACAACAAGGTAGCCAAGGACTGGACAAAGCCCTACCCTACCCTAACCGAAGATGCACTTCCCCACTGGGAACTCGCCAAAAAATACAACCTCTTTGACCTCGAACTGGGCGTAAAACTCACCGGCGCAGGTTTCCCCGTCTATCGTGGAAAAGGTGCTCGACTCCAACGCGCCCTCATCCAATTCTTTCTGGATGAAGCAGTTAAGGCGGGCTATGAAGAAATAGAACCGCCACTGCTCGTAAACGAAGATTCCGCACGCGGCACCGGCCAATTGCCCGACAAGGAAGCGCAGATGTACCACTGTACTTTAGACAATCTATACCTCATTCCTACTGCGGAGGTGCCCGTGACCAATATTTTGCGCGACGAAATCCTCGCACTCAAAGACTTCCCTGTGCGGATGACAGCCTACACGCCGTGTTTCCGCCGCGAAGCTGGTTCTTATGGCGCCCACGTTCGTGGATTGAATCGTGTACACCAGTTTGACAAGGTAGAAATTGTACGCGCAGAGCATCCTGACCAGTCTTACAAAGCCTTGCAAGGCATGGTGCGCCATGTGGAAAGCATCCTGCGCAAACTTGAACTGCCTTACCGAATCCTGCTGCTATGTGGTGGCGATATGGGCTTTGCTTCTGCCAAAACATACGATTTTGAAGTCTGGTCCGCAGCCCAAAAACGCTGGCTGGAGGTGAGTTCGGTCTCCTGCTTTGAGACCTTCCAAAGCAACCGTCTCAAACTCCGCTTCCGCGATGAAAACGGCAAAACCGAACTGGCGCACACGCTCAATGGCTCGGCTATGGCGCTTGCCCGTATCGTGGCGGCGTTGTTGGAAAACAATCAAACACCTGAGGGGATTCATTTGCCAAAGGTGCTTTGGAAGTATGCGGGGTTCAAGGTGATTTCTTGAATCAAATCAGGCCATGGATGGAACTGTTTGGATCCAGATTTGAACTGATTTAGTACCTATATGCATTAAATCAGTTCAAATCCGGGTCCCATCCGTCTCATCCGTAGCCTAATTGTCTACCGCACCACCATTTTTTTAATCTGAACTTGTCCGCCTGTTTGCAATTTGACAAAATAGGTGCCGGAAGCCAGTGTGCCTGCGTCCAGAAAATAGTTGGAAGATCCTGAAGGGATTTCTCCTTCAAAAATCTTATGCACCATTTGCCCTAAACTATTGAAAATCAAAATATTGCCTCGAGTTTTAGCCGATGACTGCACCGGCACAACCGTGATGGCCGAAGCCGGATTGGGATAGATATTGAGCAAGGCAGCGCTGAGGGGCTCCTCAATTTTCGAGCTTTGCGTGACGCAAAATTTCCACCACCCGCTCGGTGCGGTGATCGGGCGTGCCAGTGTTTTACCGTTGACAGCCGTGGCTTCGATGTAATAGTAAACGGTACTCCCAGCAGGCTGCGTGGGGATACTGCCGAACCAGTCGTCGTTTGCAACGATACCCTGCCACATGTCAATACTTTTCCAGTCACTGGAAAGGTCGGTGGTATAAAAAAGTTTGGCGCCCGAAATTCCACTTCGGTGTTGAATGATTGCAGATACAGAATACGCGCCGGGGTTATTGCTGTTGTCTTGACACGCTAATTCTTGATGCACAATGCGCAATGGGTCATTCACCCCTACTTCCTTCGTAATACAGTGGATAGCGCCCAACGAAGGGATAATGGAATTGCAGTCAATCCCTACCACTTTATAGCCCGGCATGGCTTCTTCCCAAATGCGCTGTGCGGTGGTGTCAAATTTTTGTTCGTAAAAAGGCACTATAATGCTCTTGTTTACAAAAACTGCGTTGGCATAGGTTCGGTAGTCTCCATTGT
>JBBQSW010000297.1:0-5156 GCA_038213575.1 Chitinophagales bacterium
ACCCTACCAGCTCCAACATGATGAAAATACTCACGCCCTTGCCCGCAATCTCGTCAATATAGAGCCACATGATCTGGATCACCAGAACAAACACCGCGATGAAGAACGCCACCGCGAAGGGGCCGAGCGAACTAGTCAGGAGGAGCTTGTCAATTTTCTTCATCTAAAAGTCAAATTTAGCCTCAAACGCTTTCAAGTCCCGAATCGCGGCCAAGGGATCCTTTGCAGCAAAAACGCTGTTCCCCGCCACCAGTACATCAGCCCCAGCTTGTAGCAGGCTTTCGGCATTGTGCAGACCCACGCCACCGTCAACCTCGATGAGCGCCTTAGAGTTTGTGGCAATGATCATCTCCTTGAGTCTGCGGGTTTTGGGCAGGGTGTTGTAAATAAATTTTTGCCCGCCAAAACCAGGGTTAACCGACATAATGCACACCAAATCAAGGTCTTCTATGATGTCTTCCAACACTAAAACAGGGGTGTGCGGATTGAGTGCGACCCCTGCTTTTGCGCCAGTTTCTTTGATTTGATGGATGGTGCGGTGCAAGTTTGGGCAAGCCTCAACGTGTACCGTTATGACATCTGCCCCAGCCTTGCGGAACTGCTCAATGTACTTTTCTGGCTCTACGATCATAAGGTGGACATCGAGCGGCTTTTTTGCCAAACGACCAATGGCCTCCACGATGAACATCCCGAATGTAATGTTTGGCACAAAGCGCCCATCCATCACGTCCAGGTGAAACCAGTCGGCTTCTGAGCCGTTAACAAGGTCTATTTCTTCCGAAAGCCGCGCAAAATCGGCAGCGAGTACAGAGGGTGCTATGAGATGTTTTTTCATATTTTTGGATGTTGGACTCTGGAGTTTTGGAGGTTGGATCTTGAACGGTATCAAGTACAGTATTCAACGTCCAATGTCCAATTGTCTACCGAACGGTTACAACTTGATCGGCGCGGAGCAAAGGTAGCCGTTTGAGTCGCAAGAAAAGTTGAACGGTTGCCAGCACATCCTTTTCGCAATAGGTAGCAATACGATCCAGGTCGCGCTCTTCCCAATATACTTGCCCCACATCGGCACCACTGATATCGTCCTTAGGCGAAGGAATACCGAACACAGCACAAAGCAGCCTCAGTGAAGTGTAGTTTTTGATGTCGCCGAATTTCCACATCTCCAAGGTATCGAGCAGCTGTTTGGTTTCCCAGGGCTTTTTTCCTGCAATATCAATCATTTTTGGCAAAGGCAATTGGTTGATGAGCGAACGACGGCAGATATAAGGCACATCGAACTCCTTTATATTATGACCACAGATAGCAAACTTGTCCGGGCTGTTGAAATGCCGGCTAAGCAAATCGGCAAAGTCCTCAATCACGGTGGCCTCCAAATGATTGGAAAATGATTTGAGGCGCAATATTGGTTCGTTACTGTCTGGCTGGCGGGTGAGAAACCCCACCGAGATACAAATGATCTTACCGTATTCAGAATAAATGCCCGCACGGGTTTTGAAAAGTTCTTCCAACTCATCCTGTTCGATTTCATCGTCCGGCCTTTTCAGCATCGTTCGGCACTTGGAACGCCAAAGCTCTTGCATTTCCTCGCTCAGGTCGTCAAACTCCTGCACACAGGGTGCTGTCTCGATATCGAGAAAGAGGGTGTTGTAAATATCGTAAACGTCAAAAGCAGACATAGCAATAGAAATTTTGACCCGGAAAAACCCGGTGCCCCAAAGGTAGGGTATCCCCCGATTTTTGCGCTTAGCCAATAATAAGGGAAAAATATTTTTTTAACACATTTCTAAAATATTGTTGCTGGAAATCAACAAGTTAGAAATATTTTAGAAAAATACTCTAAAAAAACTGGCCAACACATGTGCAATAAAGAATCGGCTCATTGGTTTATATTGCATCTTTTTCAATCACAAGCCGTTTAATCATCGGCATTACAACTTACCAACTTTATTCACATTGAAAGGTAGACTATGACTCGATTTTGACACCTCTCATTCATTCGTAAACCTTTCACTTTTTTTAAAAATTATGAGCACTCCCACCAATTTCAATCAGCCCGCTACGCCAAACTATGGTGCACCTGAAGGCGGCAACAATCAGAAACGCGTCACCACCATCATGGGTGTGGCCATCGCAGCACTGCTTGGCCTTTGTGTTTTCCTTTTGGTCAGCAAACTTAATACCGGCAAACAGCTGGATGCGACGACCATGGAACTCACCCAGCAAAAAGAAGCATTCACCGAATTGGACGCAAAGTATAACGAGGCCGTGACCCAACTCGAACAACAAAAAGGCATCAACGCGGAACTGGATGCGAAAATCAACCAGCAACTGGCCGACCTTGAGGCAAGCAAAAATCAAATAGCAGGGCTTATCCGCAGCAACAAAGACTACAAAGGTGGCATGGCAAACCTTCAGCGCCAAAAAACAGAGTTCCTTGCGGAGATTGACGAGCTGAAAAAACAAAATGGCATCCTCACGGAGTCCAACACCCAGCTGACTGGTCAGAATCAGCAGCTTACAACTTCGCTGAACGAAACTCAAACCAAATTGCAGGAAGAAGGCAGCGCAAAAGCAGCCCTTATTTCTGAAAAAACCACGCTTGAAAGCGAGCGCAACCAACTCAGCAAAAAAGTAGACGTAGCTTCTGCTATCCGCGTGAAAAACGTGGTTGTTAAAGCCAAAGACGTTCGCGGTAACGGTAAGGAGCGTACCAAGTCCAAGGCCAAAAAAGTGGACAAGCTAAGCATTTGCTTCATGACTGAAGCCAATGAAGTAGCCGAAGCTGGCGAAGAGACTTTCTACATCCGGGTCGTGGATCCAACGGGTGCCCCACTCGCAATTGAAAGTCTGGGATCTGGTGTAGGGCAGAACAAACGGGACGAAAGTGAATTCCGCTTTACCACGACCGCAACTGCGAATTATACCAACGGTGAAACACAAGTTTGTGGCGCATGGCAGCCTGGCCAAAATTTCGTGAAGGGCAAATACCAAGTAGAGATTTTCAACAAAGGCTATTTGGTAGGTACTGGCAACTTCAACCTGAAGTAAAAAGGAAGCGTATTCCTAAGAGATAAAAGCTACCATCGGCGGCGCGAATTTTTCGCGCCGCCGTTTTTTTGTTTAAGACCTTAGCTTTTAGCCCCGAATTGCACTAATTTACACTAATTGCAGTGAAGAACCTATCTGCTTCGTGAAAATTAGTGCTGTCCGGGGCTACCCTAGTTAACCGAAAAAACTACTTTTGCACCCAAAGTGTACTTTTTACAAAAAGCACCTGATTCTGCTGATGCCTCGTGCTATCCATACAGTACCATTGGATACATGAAGCACTCAGGATTTTTTTAACTTATCTTCCTTCTGAAAATGGTCATTGTTGCCGATTGTGGTTCTACAAAATGTGACTGGTTGCTCTCGCACGGAGGGCGTGACCAGCAACTCGAGAACACCGTGGGTTTTAGCCCGTTTTTCCATTCTACTGACGAAATTCGCGATATTATCGAGGATCAACTGCTCCCCAAACTACAAGCAGATGAAGTGACCGCTGTATTTTTTTACGGCACGGGCGTACATGACGCTCATCGTGCCGAGATCGTTGCGGCAGCTTTAAGGGCTTGCTTCCCAAACGCCAAGGCGCAGGTAGAGCACGATCTTTTGGGCGCAGCACGCGCAGTTTGTGGCCGAAGTGCGGGCATTGCCTGTATCCTTGGCACAGGCTCAAACAGTTGTTATTTTGATGGCAACAATATCTTGGACAATGTGCCATCGCTTGGCTGGCAACTCGGCGACGAAGGGAGTGGCACACACTTGGGAAAAGCCCTGTTACGCGCATGGTTCTATCGTGAATTGCCAACCGACTTAGATTCTGCATTTAGACTTGCATACCCAGAAGGGGCTCACGCTATTAAAGATCGCGCTTATGAAAAAGGGGCAAACGCTTACCTAGCCACCTTTACGCGCTTTTTAGGCGACCACTTAGAACATCCTTTCATCCAAAAATTGGTAACAGAATGCTTGGGCGAATTTCTTGACCGTCATGTGTCTAAATACCAAGGGTTTCAGCATGTGCCGGTCCATTTCGTAGGCTCTATCGCACACCATTTTCAGGAAATACTCTCAAAATGTATGGAAGAACGCCGCTTGCAATTGGGACGGATCGTTCGGAAACCGATCTACCCTTTGGCAGAATTTCATACCGAGACAGCGGACTAAATTTTGTAAACAAATATGGCAAAAGAAATAAAAGAAATAAAACGCATCGCAGTTTTTACTTCGGGGGGAGACGCGCCTGGTATGAACGCTGCGGTGCGCGCCATTGTGCGAAACGCATTCAACAACGACCTGCACATCTATGGAATCATGAGGGGTTATGAAGGGATGATTGACGGGAACATCAAACGGCTAGAAACCACGGATGTGAGCAACATTATCCACCGGGGCGGCACCATTCTGAAAACTGCCCGAAGCCAAAGGTTTATGACCCCCGAAGGACGACGGCAAGCTTACGAGAATCTGGTTGACAACGACATTGATGCACTGATTGCCATTGGAGGGAACGGTACGTTCACTGGGGCCATGAAGTTTATGGAAGAATTCCCCGACATCCCAATAGTAGGTATCCCAGGCACGATTGACAATGACCTTTTTGGCACAGATTTCACGATTGGCTTTGACACCGCTGTGAACACGGCGGTACAAGCAGTAGATAAAATACGCGACACTGCGGATTCGCACAATCGCCTCTTTTTTGTAGAAGTTATGGGCCGAAATTCGGGCTTTATTGCCCTCCATACCGCCATTGCAGGGGGCGCTGGAGGGGTACTCATCCCGGAAGAGGAAACCTCTATCGAGGATTTGGTGAAACTCCTAAAAAGAGGCGCAAAACGCGCCAAATTATTCAGTATTGTGATTGTAGCAGAAGGCAACCAAATGGGCACCGTGTATGACATCGCGCATAAAGTGGAAGAAAAAATTGACCTCTACGACGATATCAAAGTGACCGTCATCGGCCACTTGCAACGCGGAGGTTCACCCAGCACACTGGATCGGGTACTTGCATCGGTGCTGGGGTTTACTTCGGTGGAGGCACTTTTAGCCGGAAAATCAGGGGTCATGGTAGGTATCCGCAACAACAACGTGGACTATACCCCGTTTGG
>JBBQSW010000298.1:0-5153 GCA_038213575.1 Chitinophagales bacterium
TAAAAAAGGACGACCTAAAGCCGCCTTTTTCCATAAGATCTCTGATTTCGCTAATCGTCGGCGTGACTTGAAGTCACACTACATTTGATCATCCTCACCCCGCCCATCCTTCCCGATCCAAACTCCGATAATGTATCGCCTCCGCCAAATCCTCTATCCGAATATCCGCACTACCCGCAAGATCAGCGGCGGTGCGGGCCACCTTCAAGATCCGATCATACGCCCGGGCGGAAAGTTGCAGTCGTTCCATGGCGGTTTTTAAAAGGATCAACCCTTCCGGCGTGAGTTTGCACACTTCCCGCACCATGCGCCCAGGCATTTGCGAATTGCTGTACACGTCTTTTAAATCTTTAAAACGCTCATCTTGTATGGCTCTGGCTACCAGCACTCGCTTGCGGATCTCTGTACTGTCGAGTTTGGCGCGTTCGGTATTGGTGAGCTCGTCGTAGCTCACTGGGGTAACTTCTACATGCAGGTCAATACGGTCGAGCAACGGCCCGGAAATCTTTGATACATAACGTTTTACGACCCCCGGACCGCACACGCATTCCTTTTCTGGATGGTTGTAATAACCGCAGGGGCAGGGATTCATGCTCGCCACCAACATAAAACCGGCAGGGTATTCTACCGTAGATTTTGCCCGGCTGATCGTGACCCGCCGCTCCTCCATCGGCTGACGCATTACCTCCAGCGCGCTTCGTTTGAATTCTGGCAATTCATCCAAAAACAGCACCCCATTGTGCGCGAGGCTGATTTCTCCCGGCATGGGGTCGGAACCCCCGCCCACGAGGGCCACGTCGCTGATAGTATGGTGGGGCGCGCGGAAAGGTCGGTTGGTGATAAGGGCTGCGTTATCAGGCAGAATCCCAGATACAGAGTGAATTTTCGTGGTTTCCAAAGCCTCGTATAAGGTAAGCGGCGGCAGGATAGTCGGCAAGCGTCGCGCGAGCATGGTTTTGCCTGCGCCGGGCGGACCGATGAGGATCACATTATGGCCACCTGCAGCGGCGAGCTCCAAAGCGCGTTTGATATTTTCTTGGCCTTTTACATCTGAAAAATCAACGTCGTAGACACCGGTGGCGTTGGCAAATTCATCCCGAGTGTTGACGACCAGTGGTTTAATATCCGAATTGCCGCCCAGCACATCAATGGCTTCGAGCAGGCTTTCCACACCGTACACCGCCACATCGTTCACAATAGCGGCTTCACGGGCATTTGCTTTGGGCAAAATAAAGCCCTTAAAGTTTTCCTTTCGTGCCTTGATCGAAATCGGCAATGCACCTTTGATAGGTCGCAACGAACCATCGAGCGAGAGTTCGCCCATGATGATGTAATCCTCGAAGCCATCGGGAGGGATCAAGCACGCAGCAGCGAGCATCCCCAGTGCAATGGGCAGATCAAAAGCAGAGCCTTCTTTGCGGATGTCGGCGGGCGCGAGGTTGATGATAGTTTTCAGGCGGGGCTGTCGGTAACCGGAATTTTTCACCGCCGCTTCGATGCGCGGGAGGCTTTCGCGGACGGCACTATCAGGCAAGCCTACGATATAAATTCCGAGTTTGTCGGTGTTGCCTAAGGCGCCACCGCAGTTGGTTTCAACTGTAATCAATTGTGCATCAACTCCATGAACGGAGCCGGCGTAGGTTTTCACTAGCATTTGGAAGCGCGTTTAAATTAAATAAAGAAAAGACTTGTTTCAGAGGGGGCTGAAACAAGTCTTTTGGGAGATTATACTTAAAGGTATAAAAAGTAAATCAATTATGCATTCAAAATTTTCCACAAACTATCTTTCAACTCCTGCAATTTTTGATTCGTCATGGCAGAAATGAAGATCACCGGGATGTCTTTGGGTAAAGTTGGCCGCAGCATTTTTTCCAAATCGTCGTCAATCAAATCAGATTTGCTGATGGCAAGCAATCGGGGCTTGTCGAGCAAGTCCGCGTTGTACTCTTGCAGTTCATTGATCAGGATATTGTACTCGGCTTCGATGCTGCGGTCGGTATCAGCGGGTATCATAAACAGCAGCACACTGTTGCGCTCGATGTGCCGCAAGAATCGGTGTCCAAGACCTTTCCCTTCGTGTGCGCCTTCGATAATCCCAGGAATATCCGCCATAATAAAGGTCTGACCTTCCCGCACCTTCACGATGCCGAGCTGCGGCACGAGCGTTGTAAATGCATAATCGGCAATTTTTGGCTTGGCAGCTGTGACCGCACTCAGCAAGGTGCTTTTGCCTGCATTGGGGAATCCTACCAGCCCTACATCGGCTAAAACCTTGAGTTCCAAAATGATCCAGCGATCTTCAGCGGGTTCCCCGGGCTGGGCATATTGAGGCGATTGGTGCGTAGAAGTTTTGAAAAAAGTGTTTCCCTTCCCGCCGCGTCCACCAGGCAGCAGGATTTTTTCTTCGCCGGGTTCGGTGATTTCCAGCAGGACTTCGCCCGTTTCAGCATCGCGCGCCACGGTTCCAAGGGGAACTTTTATTATTTTATCGTCGCCATCGTAGCCGGTTTTGAGTGCGCCACGCCCGATATCGCCGTTTTCTGCGTAAACGTGCTTTTTGAATTTGAGCGAAAGCAAAGTCCATTCCTGCGGTTCGGCTTGCAGGATAATATGGCCGCCTCGACCGCCATCACCGCCGTCGGGGCCACCCATGGGGGTGCCAGGGCCACGGTAAAAGTGTACACTACCCGCACCGCCCTTGCCTGAGCGGAATCGTATTTTGACGTAATCAACAAAATTTTCCATAATTCGGGGGGCAAAGGTACGTTAAGCAAAGCCCATTTGACGGTAAGCTTGGAAAGACCGTAGTTTGGCCGTCGAATTTTAAGAAAAAGACATCATGTTAAAAGTAGAAAAGCGTCTTATTGACCCATCTGAATCCATTTTTCTCGATGGCCCACGCGAGCGACAATTTGAAGTATTCTTTGCTTTCCGAGTGTTTTGGGAATTTCTCCGCGGCTTTCGTGCCCTACATTTTGTTGGGCCTTGTGTCACGGTATTTGGCTCTGCCCGTTTTAAAGAAGGTCACCGTTATTATGAAGAGGCACGGGAAGTGGGCAGAAGAATCGCAACGGATTTGGGCATGACGGTGATGACTGGCGGTGGCCCAGGTGTGATGGAAGCAGCCAATAGAGGTGCGCGAGAAGGAGGCGGCCCCTCGGTCGGGTGCAATATCGTTTTGCCCCATGAGCAGGCGGAGAACCCTTGGCTGGACAAGTTTGTGACCATTCGTTATTTCTTTGTGCGCAAAGTTTTGCTCATAAAATACTCCTACGCATTCGTCATTATGCCGGGTGGCTTTGGTACGATGGACGAGTTTTTTGAGACTTTGACCCTGGTTCAGACCAAAAAAATAACCAATTTCCCGATTGTGGTCATGGGTTTGGATTTTTACAGACCCCTATTGGAGTATCTGAAATTTATGGCAGAACAAGGCACCATTTCCCCCGAAGACCTTGATCTTGTACTATTTACCGACGATCCCGCAGAGGCTACGGCACATATTGGCCGCTATATTTCCACGAATTTTCAGGTAAAAAAAAGGAAAGGTTATATTCCAAAATGGTGGCTTTATGAAAAAGCATAGGAGTTCAATTTAGGAGGCAATTTCAAATTGCCTCCTAAATTGAACTCCCCTTTACATCTCAAATACCACCCCACCATCGTCCATAAGCCACAGTTTCACGGTGGGGAAACGGAACATGATGTTCGCAAAAAGGATGTGGAAATCCTCGGCATTGATATTGGGAGCATCTTCAGGGTTTCTGTAAAGGTTCATCAGTCGGTGGAATATGGATTCTTGAATATAAGTGTCGTAGGCCAAGCCTTTGAGGCGCAGCTCCAAGGGCGACTCCTGCAGGGTGGTGATGTAGAGTTCGAGCAATCGAGAGAGGTAAAATTTGTCTTGAATCTGGTGCGGACGAAGGCGTTTCATAAAATTTAATCTTCAAGTGGTAGGGTTATCGTGAAGCGATGGCAATGGTTGCACAGCTCAATCTTGTACCTTCAACCTCTAAAATAGATTTTCCGCACAGCTCCAGCGTGGCTCCGGTAGTCAGCACATCGTCTACCAGAAGCAAGTGCTTTCCTTCGATGGTTTGGGGCTTTTCCACTGCAAACGCTTCTCCCACATTCTCAAACCGTTCCATCCTCCTTTTTTTTGTCTGCGTTGCCGTAAACGCCCTTCGCACGAGTACCTTGCCCAGCATCGGAACGTCCATAGCCTCCGAGAGACCCTGCGCAAACACGGTGCTCTGATTGTAGCCCCGCATGCGCTCCTTTCGCGGATGCAGGGGCACCGGGATGACTCCATCCACGGACTTGAAAAAATCTGACTCCCGAAGCATTCGCCCGAATTCCCGTCCAATCATCAATCCAATTTCCGGTTTGTTTTTGTATTTCAAATGATGAACGGCCATTCGGATGGGGCTTTCTCGTGTAAAATAATAGGCTGCGGCGCCACTTTCAATTTTCAAGCGACCCCAAAGCCGATGAATAAATTCGTTATCTTGCACGAGGTGCATGTCAGAAGGAGTCAACTTGGCCCTACACCGGAGACAAAAGCAAGTGGTAGTGGAAGGCAGGTCGCCACCACAGGCCACGCACAACTCAGGATAGAGCAAATGGGTGAAGCCAGCCCAAAGCTGGCGGAGGGAAGGGAATGTAATCATTTGATTCAGGTAATTTTTTTTAAAATTTCAATTTTTCAAAAGCAGCAAAACGGTTTCAAAATTAGGTGTTAGCCTTCAAAAAAACAAGTATTAAATCGTCATTTGCTTCCCAAAATGAATTTCGCTCAAAAAACTTTTTGTCTGTTCAAAAAAACTTTGAAAACTTCTTTGGTGAAAACGAAATGGCGGATTACCTTTGCGTCCCATTTTTAAAGACCGAAAGAAAGGAAAGAAAATTTTTAAGCCGAAGGGCTTTCAAGAAGAGTTCATTGACGTACTGACAGTGGAAGGAAAAGAGAGGGTGGAAAGAGGATAAGAGAAGGTAAGGTAAAAGGGTTGAGGACTGAGTTGAGGAACAAAGTTTTTCTGTTTTGGCGTTAAGCTGGAACAGAGGCGAAGAATACACAATGGAGAGTTTGATCCTGGCTCAGGATGAACGCTAGCGGCAGGCCTAATACATGCAAGTCAAGGGGCCACGCTTAG
>JBBQSW010000299.1:0-5150 GCA_038213575.1 Chitinophagales bacterium
CAGCCCTGACGCGCCCAGCATGTGTAAGTGCCAACCCAAAGGAGATTTCCGGAAAATCCTTGAAAAGAGTACGGACGCGGATGCCGAAAAGCGTAGAGAGTAGGCAAAACACGCTTTTATTAATCATTTTATTATGAAAACGCTTTTTCATTCATTACTGGCTGTTGCCTTAATGCTTTCAACTTTTGTCGCAAAAGCTGTTCCTATCCCACAGTCGGACGGACTTGGGCCAAAAATCAGAATTACTATTGAGGTAGGCCGGAGGTCCCGCGACTGCCTGCGAATTGGGGTTTGCACGATCAGTTTAGATAGAAATATGGGTCCCCAATCTGGGCCTAACGGCGAAAACACAGTCTCAGGTACAGCCTGGATTGAAAATGGGAAATTGAAAATTGAGTTTGATCGAGCTTCTATGACAGACGCTACCTACCAGACCCATTTTGGCACGGGCAAATTTCAACTAGAAGAAGATTATATCTTGCCTTCAGATGTCGCAAGTGCATTGGGAATCAAAATTTACACCATTAAAACTGGCAAATATGCTGTTCCACAAACAACAGGTGAAAGCAATACTGTTCCAGTAACTTTTTAATAAAAATCGCTTGCGGCAGGTAGGATTACCTGCCGCAAGTTTAAAATTGATTAAAATGAAGCACTTCACATTCCTGTTATTGTCCTCATTTGTAATGCTTATGACCTCTTGCACGAAACTCCTTCTAATATCCGAAGGTGTTAAGCAACCTGCTATTGAAAACTATAATTCATTGTCAAAATTTTTATTATCCAAAGGCATAGACACTTCTGAAATTCTCTGTTTTAAGGATACTACAGCACTAAATGCCTTTTACAAGTCTCGTTTCGGCATACCCGAGGCTCAATTTTTCAATAAAGAAAAAAAGTTTGTTGATTATCGCCAGTCTATTACAGACTGCAATGGGAAGGTGTCTGTATTCATTCAAAATATTGACTCCATAAATTTGGAGTCCCCTATAGAAGGGGAATTTTTAGACACCTATTTGAATAACCTTGTCGTAGAAAAAACAGGGCAGGAATTCATCCTTGAAAATCAAAATTACGAAGCCTATATGATAGTCTATTGGGCAAAGTACGTAGGAAAAGTGACCAAAAGAAAGGTTTGTGATTGGCAAGAGCATGTAAGGAAAGTGAATCAGAATGGCAAAAGGATAAGAATGATATTGGTAAGTGTAGACTATCAAGAATTTTGGGGAATTTCTAAGGATCAAATACCTCGGTTTGATTACTAATTTTATATTTTCCACATAGATCATTCACCCAGTAAAATGATAAAAAAATGCTAACAAGATTCACAATCCTCTTCATTGCAATTGCAACTTTATTCTCCTGCCAAACCATCATGCGCCATTCTCTTGGCATAAAAAACCCTGAAATGGAAAAAGAGAAAACGGTCAACAGGCTTACCGAGAAGAAAAAGATTGCTAATGCACATTTTTTAAAAAAGGAAAAAGTATTTGATGCCTACGTTGGCTCCCTTCCTAAGGTATATGTCTTCGATAAGCAGGGTTATCAAGTGATTATTCCCAACTGCTATGAACTGATTCAGGAAAATATTAGGGGCCTGTTGGATACAATACCCAATAAATTGTCAGCGCAATCTTTTCGGGATAAATTTGTTCAGGAGACCATCCAAATAAAAGGCGACAGTTTCCATTCTGTTGGCACCTATGACTATGAAGTGTTTTTTTATTGGTCGCTGTGGCTGGGCAAATTCAACATCAAAAAACTTCTTAATGCTCAAAAAACAGTTGATGCCCTTAATCAAGGTTCCAATTCCAAAAAAATTATCCTGATCCCTTTAAATTTTGACTTTATTAAAGAATCTGGGTGGACTGAAGAGTCTGTAGAAGCGGAAATGAGTCGGATCATTGAATCACAGAAAAAAACGTAACTGGTTAGCGCGATCTCAAAATCCCGAAGGGATTGAATATGAATAGCCCCGGATGAAATCTGGGGTATTCAGGAAGGAATTTTAGCAACCCTGAAAGGGTTGAATGGAGGCGAAAAAGGCAGATATTCAACCCTTTCAGGGTTGCCCATAATCATCCTCATTTCCCCGGATTTCATCCAGGGCTATTCATATTCAATCCCTTCGGGATTTTTAAATGGCTAACCAGTTACAAAAAAACAAAGAACGATGCCTCTGCCACTACGCCTATCCAAAGCCTCCATTGAAATCCGGCAAACATGACGCAAAATTTAAGTAGCCTGCATTAAAACAGATGCCCCCCAAAATCCTCACCACAACCAATCTTTTAAGCTATGAAAACTCAATCGTTCCTCCAGAACTTCGGACTGCTTTTGGTCCTGTTATGCCTACGACTTCAGGACGTTCAGGCCAACAACAGCTATCCGAGCGACTCGGTCATCCTCTGGATACAGCCCTGGATCGAAACTGCCTATTCCGAGCTCGACCTGTTGGAACGTGAGCATTCTGACCGCACCGAACCCCTTCGGATGCGCCTGTACGACATAAACAACACCCTCTCAGAACCCCGCAACCGAACCCCGGAATGTGGCTTTCAATTCCTGTGGGAAAAAATTCAACTCGAAGAAACACTCCAAGGCATTGAACAAGAACACGAAATCAAACTGCTCAAACTCCGATACCGAAAGAGCATCGAAATCGTGAAAATGCTTTACGAAAAAGTACTCAGCATGGACCACCACTTGAGCAGCCTCAAAGCGCAACAGGGCCTTTCCAATCTTTCCAACCCGCACAACTACCCCGAATTCAAAGAAGCAAAGGTCCTTATCGAAGACCGAATGAAGAAGAAGTTCAACTTCCAGATGCCCGCACTTTTTCAAACCAATCCCTTTCTATCGGCAGCGTTTTCTATCGTAGGGCTGGCCCTGGGTGGCGGAGAAGACAAAGAAAAGAAGGGAAGCATTGACAAAATAGCCTGTGTGCTTGATTTTACGGTGCGGATGCACACCGACCTCAACGTGATCTACTACGAAACCGGCTATCTCCGCGACGCCAACCTAACGCTTAAAAAAGAGTGTGAGACCCTGTTTTCTGATTGCGCCCGACAAGTGGGCTACACCATCCCACTCGTCAGTTGCCGCGATGGCGATGACTGGGAGCGGCTTTATACTATGCTCGACAACTATGTTGCTAAAGCCCTCGGCGAAACCGCCAACTCCGCTTCGCCAGCGAGCGGCATAACCCCTGGTTTACTCGCTCCAGACCCTCGTTTACTCGCCCGAGCTACAACCAACCTACAGTTTTCCATTGACCGCGTGGGACTTTTTATTGAAAAATACAGCAATTTCGTCGGGCAGGGTGGTGAGTACTACAAGAAATTCTCCAAGATAGCGAGCAGCTATGAAAATGAAAAGACCTGCGCCAACGTACTTCCAGATCAATTCAAACAACTCAAAACCGACATTGACGAAACGCTCGACAAATTCAACAGCGCCTACAAAATGCCCGAAGTGCAGGGCTCAAAACTAAAGGACATGCTCTACGGAACTTCATTCGATTAAATCGTGATAAACCTTGCTCCCATTATGAAATACATATTTCAAACCCTCTTCCTCCTCGCCAGTTTGCGCATGAGTGCACAGAACCCTGGCGGCAACATGCCTCAGAAAATTTTTTTTGATCCAGAACGCGACCCTGTGGCCTTGCGTACCGACACTACATTACAACTTTTGGTAAGCGAATATGTGCTCACCAAATCGGTCAAAGCCCGAATGGGACCAAATTGCCTGATATTGAAAGCCTCCAAAAGCCGGTCGCCCAAAGGCATTGAAAGCCTGCTTTTTGAAGGGATCTATTTGGCCAAAGATCGGCAGCGGTTCACGATCTCCGTCCCCCTGGTGCCCGATGCCCAAGGCCAGCTTTATTATACTTCATCACAAGCCATTGTGTGTTCTGCCCCTGGCTGCAACAACTGTAGCATTGATAATGGCAACTGCGTCGGCTGCTGTTCAAATATCAACGGGAGTGCAGTGGCACTGCCCTCTCCGCTCTTGAAAGTCCAAATAAACATCGAATAGTTCGTTATGAAAACCCTTCTCCTATGCTGTCTTGGTTTATGGACACGGCTTTGCATTGCCCAACCAGCAACCTTGCATGATGACGGGTTTTTCGACCCTGCCCGCGATCCTGTTGCCAACATGGTCAATGGTCGGGTTCGTCGGGTAATCAACGAGGAAGTGCTTGTGCGGGCTATATCGGCCAGTTTCCCCAGGCTGGGAACGGTAGAAAAAGTGGATTGCCAAAAAATAGAAGGCTATTGGTGGCTCACGCTCGAAAGCCGTCATGCAGAAGACCTGGAGCAATCCGTTTTCGTGGCCCTGCGCCTCAAACCCGATCAAAATGGCCACTATTTCGCCGACTCATTTTGGACCGCCTGCACGGGTGAAGGCTGCGGTGGCTGCGATTTCAAGCTTCAAATGGACGGCTGTTTTTGCCGCTTCGACAAGCCCGGCGAGCCCGGCACTCCCGGCGCCTGTTATCAAACCACCAGCGATGAGAAGCTTTTAACCAAAGTGCCGCTCAAATCCGCCCGAAAATAATTTCCCAGCAACTCAATCCTCCACACGCAACGATGTCAAAACCTGTACAAACGATTCAAATCCCCGTCTCTGTCGAACTCGGCAACCCTGCTGCGGATTGCGCCCATTTTGGCATCTGCTCTGTGGCCGTATTGTCGCCCAAACAATGGGCGGTTTTTAAGCCTCGGCATATACGTCATGTAAAAGCAATGCTATCAGCTCCCGCTTCGGGAGGTCTTCGATTCGAATTTCCCTTGGAAAGTATGCGGGCGGACACCCGCGCTCAGTTTTTCCCAATGGAGGGGTTTCGGGTGGATGGCGCTACTGTATTGCCTCGTGCACTCCTCCAATTGCTCCGTACTCCACCGAGAACAGGCACCGTACCCGGATTGTACGCTGTGAGCCAATTGGCAGATGCGTTGGTTGTTGAATTGGTCTTAGGGGTATCAGGGCAAGCTTTGGCTACAGCGGCGTGAACCAGAACTTTCACTTAATCACTCATTTATTCATTCAAAAACGCTTCATTCGCTACCTTACTGGGAAAACCTTTTAAGGAACGGGTGAATATCAAATTCGTCGTTCTCCGATAATTATTTTCACTCAGCCCC
>JBBQSW010000300.1:0-5114 GCA_038213575.1 Chitinophagales bacterium
GTGTTTGAGTGGGTAGGGTTGAGCCATGCTTTAACGCAAATTTGGGCAAAGAGATTTTGGGAATGCCAACAAAAATGTCCAATGTCCAGCAAAAATGTCCAATGTCCAACAAGGAATAACCAATGTCCAAGTAGTTGTTACGCTTAATCGCTCGCAGTGACCTAAATGAGCTGAATAACAACTAATTCCAAGCGCGGCGCTTATTTGGACATTGGACATTCCTTGTTGGACATTGGACATTTTTGTTGGACATTGGACATTTTTGTTGGACATTGGACATTCCTTGTTGGACATTGGACATTTTTGTTGGCATTCCCAAAATCTCTTTGCCCAAATTTGCGTTAAAGCATGGCTCAACCCTACCCACTCAAACACAACCGATCTACGATGCTTCGCTATTCGCTATTTATCTTCACCATTTGCGCCTTGAATACACACCTGTTTTCACAGGCCCACGCGGACTGCGTGACCTCGATGGATATTTGCGACAAAAATAAACTGAGCATAAATTCGGCAAGCGGCGAAGGCACCAACCGCAGCGAAGCTGATTTTATCGCGTGTTTTATGAGCAGCGAAAACAAAGGTCAGGCGGAGGAAAACTCCACTTGGCTCAAGTTTGAGATTGCAGAAAGCGGCACGCTCTCCTTTACCATTACCCCGCATAAAACGGACGATGATATTGACTTTGTAGTCTTTCGCTCCCTCGACGGTAGTTGCAAAAACATGAAAATAGTGCGCTGCAACGCGGCTGGCGACCCCTCTGACTGGGCGTCGCACAGCAAGTGCCTGGGTCAGACTGGATTGCGCAGCGGCGAAACAGATTCCAGTGAAGACGCGGGTTGCCACGACACCGACGACAATGCCTGGCTTGCCCCGCTCAATGTCCTGAAAGGAGAAAAATATATCCTCCTCGTCAGCAATGTGACCTCACGCGGGCCAGGATTCGACATTGATCTGGGCGGCACGGCACTCCTGCCCTGCGAAAAGAAAAAACCCATTGCAGCAGCGGTCAAACCCAAACCCACAAAACCCAAACCCGCTACGGCAGCGGTCGTACCGCCTAAACCCGCCCCCGAAAGCATCGGCGGGCGCAAAGTAGAGGTTGGTGAGGAAGTGAAGGTGAAAAGCCGCAAGATTAAGATCAAACTTTGGGACAGTCAGGTGCAAGATGGCGACATTATCTCAGTCTATCTCGACGACAAAAAAGTGATTGACCACATTTACCTCACGCTGAAGCCACAAGAATTTGAAATTGATCTCCCCCCTGGGAGAGAACACTACCTGACCGTATTCGCCGACGACTTTGGGAAAGCAGAGCCCAATACAGCCATGGTGCTCATCAGCGACGGGGTACGCGAACAAACGATTGACCTGGTGGCAGGCCGCAGCAAGCAAGAAAGTGTGAAAATTATTAGCGAGTGAGGGTGCTCCCCGCACTAAATCACACCCAACATCCCAACCAACACCTCATTCAAATTCCGAATTGCCCCTGGCAAATCCCAGGCATCCCGATTGCGAGGCTCCACGTGATTGGAAATGCTACGGATTTCGGCAAAGGGCACACCCGCCGCCAAACAGGCGTAAAAAAACGCTGCTCCTTCCATGCTCTCCACCTGTGCCTTGGGGTATTTTGCCTGAATTTTCTGAATGGAGATGGCCGTTCCGTGTACTTTATTCACGGTCAAGCCCTTACAATTTGGAAGATTCGGGATGGGCGGCTGTGGATTGGAGAGCGTGGAGGTGGCCGAAAGGCCCAACTCGGTCACGTCGGTGAAGCTACCGTCAGCTTCCTCCACGCCAAGGTCACCAAAATGCTCGCTGATTACTTGCACCACATCGCCAAGTTGTAGGCTCGAATCAAAGGCGCCTGCAATTCCCGCATTGATTGCCCAGTCTGGTTTTTTTTGTGCAAAAAAATGCCCCAGTTGGAAAGCCGTAGCGGTCATACCGACCCCGGTTACCAGTGTTTGAATCCGCAGGTTTTTCTTTTCAAAAACACCTTCGGATTTTTGTTGAAAATTGTTTTCAAGCCAAGCGAAGGTTGGTGCAATTTCGAAGGGCGTGGCGGTTACGAGTAGGATGTGCATTTTGATGAAGGTACGGTGAACGAGGCCGCGAATGTACCCCGGAACTCTGTTCCAGGGTTAGACCTTCCCGGAACAGAGTTCCGGGGCACACATTCCCGGAACAGAGTTCCGGGGTTAGAACTTCCCGGAACAGAGTTCCGGGGTACACATTCCCGGAACAGAGTTCCGGGGTACACCCTACCTTCACCGTTGCAAAATGGATTTGGATGAAAAAAGAATGGTTCGCTCAGTGGTTTGATTCCCCTTACTACCACTTGCTTTACAAAAGCCGTGATGAAGACGAGGCCAAGGCAGCACTCAACCATTTGCTGCTCGCACTCAATCTATCGCCGGGCAGCCGGGTGCTCGATCTCGCTTGCGGCAAAGGTCGCCATTCCCGCTATCTCGCCGATAAAGGCTTCCATGTTACGGGGCTTGACATCTCACCGGCAAGCATTTTTTTTGCCCGTCAATTCGAGCACAAGCACCTGGAATTTTACCAGCACGACATGCGCAAATCCTTCAGAATCAATTATTTTGACGCCGTGATGAACATGTTTACAAGTTTTGGCTATTTCAAGACTGATGCCGACCATTTGCTCGCAATAAAAAATGTATCCAAGGATCTGCGTTCTGGAGGCTTGTTTATGCTCGATTTTTTTAACGCAAACTATGTGCACAAAAACCTCGTCCGCTCAGAACTGAAAACAGTGGACAAAATCACTTTTTCCCTCAAAAGATGGGTGCGCAGCGGGTACGTTTTCAAATCGGTGGAGTTCCAGACATCGGGGCGTTTGTTCCACTTTCAAGAGCAGGTGCGGCTTTTTGAATTGGCCGATTTTGAATCCCTATTCACCTCGGCTGGCCTGCGTTTGCGGCAAACTTATGGCAATTACGATCTTTCTGCATTCGATGCAAAAAGTTCCAAACGCCTGATTCTCATCGCTGAAAAACCCTGATTCGAATGCTCGAAATACTCCAACGTTGGGATGCTGCTTTGTTCAAATGCATCAATGGCAGCCTCAGCAATCCGGTCTTTGACGCGCTACTGCCCTGGTTTCGCGAAAAATGGTTTTGGATGCCGGTTTATCTTTTTGTGGCGGTGTTTGCGCTGCTTAATTTTCGAGGGCGCGGCTGGATTGTGCTGCTCGGCCTTGTGCTGGCAGCGGGGCTTGCAGACTTCACGAGCAGCACCCTGGTGAAGAAAAGTGTACAACGTCTGCGCCCTTGCAACAACGTCGAAATGTTTGACCAACTGCAATTGCGGGTTCCCTGTGGTGGTGGCTACAGTTTTACATCAAGCCATGCAGCCAACCATTTTGCGGCGGCCGTTTTCCTGATCGGGGTATTCGGCGGGCTGGCGCGTTGGTTGCGCCCAGTGGCACTGACTTGGGCTGGATTGATTGCTTTTTCTCAGGTTTACGTGGGGGTTCATTACCCCGGCGATGTGCTGTTTGGGGCTGCCTTGGGCTCAGCCATTGGCTGGTGGACGGTGGTCACTTGGCGAAGGCGGTTTCCAAGAGATTTAGCTTTGACAGGCAAAAGAGATGCTCCAGTGGTGGATTGAAAAAAGTGGGCGGCGGAAAGGCCAATCGTTAAAATTTTCGACTTGAAAAAGACGCTTTGTAATTTTCGGCGTGGTTTTTGGAATTACATATATTCAAACGTCTCCAATTTGCCCAAATCATTGAAAATCAATATTTTTATGAAACACCTTTTCAGACTTTCATTGCTTTTTTGTTCCATTGCGTTTGCCGCTACCGCTACTGCTCAAACGTTAAAAGCCGTAGACAATTCGTTAAATGCTGGCAAAGTTGAATGGCTCGACCGACAAATCAACACAGGCAATGTGCCCTTTGGCCAACCCATCACCGGCGAGTTTCGAGTCAAAAACATAAGCAGCGAGAACCTGCTGGTGCTCCAAGTCAAAAGCTCCTGCCATTGCACCATTACAGAGTGGGATCAAAACCCAATAGCACCAGGCCATACAAGCATCATCAAAGTCACCTACGACAGCCAAAAAGAGAGCGATTTTTATCGCATCGTGACGGTAATCACCAACTTTGACTCCATGCAATCCATTCCGCTGGCTTTAGTGGGCAAAGTGGACAAAAAACTGGAGGCAAGCTCTGGGAATTGAGGTATTTGGATATTTGTCTTTGGATATTGACCCGTCCTAAGGCTTCAAGCCTTAGGACGGGTTTCTTTTTTCCAGACTATCGCTGTAACCGCAATTTCTGCTTTGTAGCGGCAGAAGGGTTATCTGGGTCAATTAGATGGAGTACAAGAAGCGAGTCACTAATCGAGGCAATAGTGAAATCATCTTGTATTGAACCGTGCGCCAAGTAAACATTTAACACTTGATCGTTTTTTCATAATTCCAAAAACCAGTAGGCATACATTTGATCCTGGCTTAAAAAATTCTTGCCTTTTACATTGTAACAGGCCTGTCTAATGGCCGTTGTACAAGGCGGCATACTGGACATAGCATAATCTCCCCCAACCAAGTCAATATTCCACTTTTATTCAGAAAAATCATTCAGCGCTTCCAACGCCTGAGCTCCATCCTCTCGCAGGGCAAAACCTGTATAACCACTCAAGTCAGCTTGGAAGGGGCAATTGTCTTCAGTATCTGTCTTAAAATTGTCGTTATACGCTCCGGGCGCATCAACGTACTTAGATCCACACAAGCAGTGGTTATCGCCAGATGGCTCCACCTCGAAATTGTCAGTAATTTCTTCATACCGCTCCTCTGCCATACAGTTTGCCAGCATATCCATTCGGCGGTATGCCTGCAAGCCAAGGTAAAGTTCTTCAAGAGTGCGCTGAGCTTCTTCTGTCTGCCCATTTTGTATTAACAGTGCGTATTCAGTAGCCAGTGTTGTCCAGTACCATTGCATCTGGTGGGGCGTTTCTTCGCCCATTTAGAGGTAGTTGTAGGCTTCCTCAACTGAATGATTATGTTCCGGAAGTGTCCCATAATTTGTATTATCCTTTGCGCAGGCAGGATCATGAAACGGGTTGGGTGTTTCATCATCATAAAATGGT
>JBBQSW010000301.1:0-5106 GCA_038213575.1 Chitinophagales bacterium
AAAAAGTAATCCGTGTCTTATCCGCGTTCCATTGGTATAAATTAGTGCAACTCGTGGCTACCAATTCTCTATGTTAACGTGGTTTTTGGATAGTTTTCGGCATTGATGTTTCAATAAAAACCGCGTAGGCGCATCTGGCTATGGACGAGTACATGGAGGAGAAAAAACTACAGTCCATCCCCCAGGTGATTGAAGAATACGTCACGGACCCCGTCCAAGAGCCAGACACCGCCAAATGGCTCACAAGGATTATCTATTTCGTGGAGCCAAAGCGAGATTCGACATTGTTGAACGAAAAAAAGTAATCCGTGTCTTATCCGCGTTCCATTGGTATAAATTAGTGCAACTCGTGGCTACCAATTCTCTATGTTAACGTGGTTTTTGGATAGTTTTCGGCATTGATGTTTCAATAAAAACCGCGTAGCGGTGCCATTTTGGTAGCCCAATAGGGCGTTTGTGAGGTTAGGAACGGCGTAGCCGTGACATTTTTATGTCGAAATAATGCCACGGCTACGCCGTTCTGAAAAAATTTAACGCTGGGGCTACCATAATGTCGCCGCGATGCGGCTTTTTCTGAAGTCTATCCAAAACTCACGTTATGTTAATAAAAACCCGTGGAATCGTGTTCCGAGCCGTGAAATACGGTGAAACAAGTGTCATCGCCGATATTTTCACGGAAGAAAAAGGGCTTTGCTCTTTTATTGGAGGGGGCGTACGCACCGCAAAGGCACGTATGCCCTTCAACCTTTTTCAGTCTATGACGGTAGTGGACCTGGTGGCCTACCATCGCGAGGGATCGGGGGCCAGCCGACTGAAAGAACTCCGCGCTGCTGAGGTGTGGAGTGCCATCCCCTTCGACCTCAAGCGCGGGGCCGTGACCCTTTTTTTTGCCGAGGTATGTCGCAAAAGCATTCAGGAAGAAGAGGAACAGAGTGAGCTGTTCGATTTTTTACTGGGTCATTTGCGTTGGCTCGATGCCACGCCCCACCCCATCGCCAATTTACACCTGCACTTTTTGCTGGGGCTTTCGGGGTTTCTCGGTTTTCAGCCACAAGACCCCGACGAATCCGGCGAGCTTTTTTTCGACTTGAAAGATGGCACGTTCAGCCAGGTGCCGCCGACGCACACCTTTATATTAGAGCCCGATCAATCCCGCCAAATGCTCGCCCTTTTGGAATCGCCCCTGGAATCCGTGCATGAAATCCAACTTACCCGACCGCAGCGGAAAGATTTGCTGCACAAGCTCCTGCAGTTTTATCAATTGCACCTGCCCGCATTTAAAGGCGTGAACACACCTGAAATTTTGGAGATGGTAATGTAAGGAACGCGGCATCAAATGACTAAGTTATTGGTGCCGCGTTCCTA
The DNA here is from genome assembly GCA_038213575.1 of Chitinophagales bacterium. GTDB lineage: Bacteria > Bacteroidota > Bacteroidia > Chitinophagales > Saprospiraceae > M3007. Next base: position 1,366 of record JBBQSW010000301.1, read on the forward strand.
ACTGGTTAGCCTTTTAAAAATCCCTTCGGTATTTTGAGATCGTGTTAACCCGTTCCTTACAGGCGGCGTGCGCATTTTTGTCACGCCGCCTGCATAAACTGTTCAACGAACCAACATCAATTTTAAAACCTGTACGGTACCACCCGATTGTACACGAAGGTAGTAACAACCCGAAACCTGCCCCGAAAGGTCGAAATTGAGCAAGGAAGAACGGGTGAGCTCTGCCCAAATCAATTGTCCTGCGGCGTTGTAAATTTCCGCTTTTTCGCACACCAGGCCTTCGTCCATGCGGAGTTCAAAAAGCCCTGCTGAAGGATTGGGGTAAACGGTCATGCCGGGCACTTGCTGGGCCTCCTGGCCTGGCAGATTTTGATTGTTGCTCGCTTCCCCAATATACAAGGCATCAATGGCCATATCGCCCCGCGACCCAGTACCTGTAGTACCCTTGATCCTGATTTTGGTGTGGTCAGTTTTGTAAGGCAAAAGGTCTATGATCGCCTTGGTCCATTGGTTGCCTTGGTTGCCGGACAAGGTCCAAACCGTGGTCCAATTGAGTTCATTGTTCAGGCTGATCTCTACCGCGAGCGAACCCGTCTGGTTGCCATACATGTGGTAGTAGAATTCAAAAACAGGATTTGACATATTGCTAAGTGTTAGGCATTTACTGGTTTTCAGCATTGCGGTTTTGTTGGGGGAGTTATTGCCCGATGCTTTGGTGTACCAATAGTGGGTTCTATGGTAGGCTGAGTTCGGGCCCGTTTGTGACGTGGGGGTAGCACCCGATTGCCGTGTCCAGTTGAAATTATCAATACCCGTTACCTGTTCAAAAATGCCCAGGTTCGCGTCAACACTGCTGCTCCAGGGGAATGCTGTTTGATAGGATGAACAAGTGATGACCGGCTGCGTAATGCTTACGGTTTTGGTTCGGGCACATTGATTCAAATCAGTCACCGTCACCGTGTAAGTACCTGCACCAATATTCGCAATAGCAGCTGTGGTGGCTCCGTTCGACCATAAGTAGTTTTATGGCATACGCCCGCCCATAGGCTGCACGGTGGCGCTGCCCGTGCTTTGGCCATAGATCAGCACATTCGTTTGGGTGCTGCTGGCGTACAGGTAGTTGGGGCTGTACACGGGAAGGGTAGCGATGACCGAGCATCCGTTGGCAGCAGTAGCCGTTACGGTGTAAAGCCCAGGTGTGAGCCCCGTGATATAAGGAGACGTAGCACCGTGCGACCAGGCATAAGACACAGGCGCTACAAAATTCCCGTAGGCCGATAAATAAATCTGGCCATCCGCGTTGCCATGACAGGAAACATCCAGAAATTCCGTAGCGAGTGAAAGATTGCAAGTATTTCCTGGATCGTTGTACACCGCAATGCTGTCGAAAGCAATATCGCCCAATAGCCAGCCGGAAGCCACCAACCGGATTTGAAGGGCTGCAGCTGTTTTATAAGGGCTCAAATCGAAGGTGAAAGTATGCCACTCATTGCCTTGGTCTCCGTACAGATAAAACAAGGCATTGTGTAGTGGGCCTTGATAGGTATGCCCGCCATCTATGCTTACTTGTGCGCCTATTTCACCTACATCAGTGCCATAAGCATGGTATCGGATGCTTACTTTGGGCGAGGCATGCCCCCGCAAGTCAATACAAGGGCTGATAAGTACAGCGGTAGCGCCGTATAAGCCGCTGTTGGCAGCGTCAAAATGGACGTACCCGCTACCTGAAAAAGCCTGTTCAGGACCTGTGGTGGTTGGTGGGACTGGGCCCGTACCATGAACCATATTGATAAAGTCGCCGTATCCCTCGTAATGCTTGTTGATCCAGCCATCCAGGCCGTTTTCAAAATCAAAAACAACGGGCAATTGGGTAATCGGCTGGTCGCAGGCCGATGGGTGCGCGCAGCCCAGGAGGTAATTGCGGTCGGTAAGGGCCGTGTACGCCATGCGGTTCATCTGACCCACAGAAAAAAGAGTCCGGCATTGTTTGTAGGCATACGACATGTGGTTGTGCACATCCGGCACATAGGCTTGGTTGTTGGCATCGCGGGCAACGCCAAAATATACACAGTTGGAGGAACTGCTGGTGTATAGATTCGGATCGGACGGTGTATCGCACACATCGTCTCCTGCTATCAGGCAATTGCTGCCATTCACCAGTTCGTTGGTGGTGCCCTGGTTGGTCTTTCCATGGGTGTGGTAAAGGCCCAGGTAATGGCCCATTTCATGGATCAGCACTTTACTATCGTAGAGCGTGCCGCCCAATTTGGACAGTTAATCCGGTCAGCACTGGGAGGCAGGTAGGAGTAGCCTGCCAACGAGGAGCCGTTGATGGTCACCGTGCCAAAAGCATAGATATTGATGACGTTCGGGACATCATAAGCACTGAGCTGAGGCTCCTCCGAATGTCAAAATAGTGAAGCGGATTGTTTACAAAGGTCGTGAAGGAACCGCATTCGTAAAACTGAATGCGGTAGGGCAGGAAAATGTTGTTCATTTCGCCCATCCATTCACTGATGTTGATTTCGCGCAAGCCTATGGGCGAATTGCTGGTGGGCAGGCATTCCTGAAACTGCACCGGTATCCAATGAATGGAAGTGCCGGAACGGTCTTCTGCCCATTGCGCAATATCAAACGCCTGCCGGGCCTCCCGGGTTTGGGTCAGGTATTCGATTTGTTCGGGCGTTGGTTGTGTGCCGCAGTCTTGTGCGGATGCGGGCTTTTGGAAAATGATTACAAGCGCAACCAAAAGGATTGCTTTGAAAAAATGCGTCATAAAGTGTTTAATAAATCGGTGAAAAAAGGATGGCCCTTGCAGCGGAACGGTCGCTGAAGCTGCCTGTTTGTACACAGGAGAAATGCAATAAAATGCTGGTTGGGATTGGGGACTATTTTGAAGGAGGGCGTGGCAAAATAGAGCCTCAAACCATGCTGAACGACAAGAAATGGCCAACGTAGGGGTCTATTGAGTAAACGATGGGGAAGGCTTATTCAAACATTCACTTTGGCCAACAATTCGAGCAATTGTGTCTTTTTTCGCTGGGATACGGGCAGAATGGCGCCATCGCTCATTTCTACTTCGCCCGAAAAACGGTTGTAGTAGCGCCTCAGGTGATCTACATTGACCAGGTGTGATTTATGGATGCGCTCGAAGGAATAGGGGGCCAATAGCTGCTCCAGATCTTTGAGCGTTTTGGCTACCATCAGTTTGCTCTTGTCGTCGAAATAGACGGTGGCATAGTTGCCGTCGGAAGCGCATCGGACGATGTTTTTGACAAAGTGCAAATGAATCCCGTCGGAGGTGGCCAGCGCGATGCGGGCAGGGGAAGCGCCCACGTTCATCTGCTGCATAAAAAGCCGGATTTGTTCCTGCATTTCGGTCTGACGCCCACGCGTGGCTTTTTCCACTGCGGCTTGTAATTCTTGAGCGTCAATGGGTTTGAGCAGGTAATCAAGCGGCGCAAATTTGATGGCTCGCAGGGCGTATTCGCTGTAAGCGGTGGTAAAAATGATGTTCAGTTCCTCGAAATTAATTTTTTGCAACAAGTCAAACCCCGAGCCATCCGTCAATTGAATGTCGAGGAACAACAGGCTCGCCTGCGGGTGCCTATGCACGGTCGTTACCCCTTCTTCCACCGAACTGGCCTCAGCCACCACGTTGATTTGCGGGCAATGCAACTTGATTTCCATGGCAAGAGAAGCCCTTGCAGCGGGCTCGTCGTCAATGATGATGGCGTTGAT
>JBBQSW010000302.1:0-5071 GCA_038213575.1 Chitinophagales bacterium
GCAGGATTTCCGCCGGGTATTTTTTCGCCGGATTGTCGCTGGTGTAGGCCATCACCTTTTGGCCGATCGCCAATTTTGCCACGTCTTTTTCAAAAACCGTAAGCGCAAGATGGATATCTTCGGGATTCACCAATTCAAACAGTACGTCCGTCGGCGCGGTATATTTCCCAATGTTGACATTCACCTTGGACACAAATCCGTTGATGGGCGAGCGAACACTGACGCTGCGGGAAAGGGTGTTTTCCGATAGTTCGGTGGGATTCAGGCCAATGAGCCGCAGTTTTTCGTCCAGCGCGCGCACCATGATTTTCTGTGTCTCAAACTCGTTTTTGGCTTGTTGGTATACCTTGTCGCTGCTCGCTTTGTCGGCGTTAAGCCCTTGTTGCCGCTGGAATTCGCCCTCGGCCAAAGCCATTTTTGATTTGGCTAGCAGATAATCCTGCTGAATCTGGATGAACTGCGCGTCTTCCATCACAGCCAGTGTCTCGCCTTTGCGAACACGCATGCCGGGCAACAATTTGCTGGATTTAAGATACCCTCCCAGCGGGAAGCTGATGCTGACCATGTTCTGGGGCGGCACATCAATAGAACCGTTGAGTTTCAGGGTAGCCGAAATGGGCTTCATTTCAGGCTTGCCCAGGGTAATGCCTGCGTTTTTCAATTGATCCGCATCGAGCGAAACCATGGTCGCAACCGGGTTTCCCGTTTCCGAAGTGGCGGCTTCTTGTTGCTTGGAACCGCAGGAATAGGCCAGTAAAACGGCCCCTATGAGCATGAAATATGATTTCATTGTTTGCTAATTTTATTCGTTGATGAAGGTTAAAAGGTGAAGCACAGCCTGGTTGTAACTGTTCTGTTCGTCCAGAAACTGCCCTTGCAGGTCAAAACTTTGGTTGACCAGCATCACCCATTCGAGGTAGTTGATTTCGCCTGCGGAGAATTGCCGATTGGCGGTGGAGACAATGGTTTTGGCATTGGGAAGTGCTTGATTTTGATAGAATTGCAGGCTTTCCCAATATTTCTGCACCTCCTGCCGGGCGGTATTGCGCTCGGCACGGAGCCGTTGTTCCAGCCAGTCGAGCTCCTTTTGTTGCTGCAAGACCTGTATCTCATAAGCTGAAATTCTTACGCGTTGGGCGCGTGAAAAGATCGGTACTGCCACGCCCGCGCCCAAAAATGTGAACCGCTTGGCGCCGTTAAAATACCGATCCTCCTCCCCTACCCTTTGGTATCCAACGATGGTATGGCTGTTCAATCCAATGGACAAATCGGGCAACAATTTGGCTTTTTCCGCCGCTAACGAGTACCTGGAGATATTGAGCAAATGTTGTTGAAGCTGAATTTGGGGCAAATTGGCCATTCCAAAGGTATCCACCAGAACGGGCAAGGGCAATCCTGGCGCTGCCGCCTGAGGGATACGTGGACGGTCGGCCCGAAGGAGGAAATTGAAGCGCTGCAACACGATTTGCAGGTCTTGCCGGAGTACCGCCAGTTGATTGCTGATCTGCTGGCGTTGCATTTGTGCGGTGGTTTTTTCCAGCAAATTGGTCTCCCCTTTTTGAAAACGCAACAAGGCTTTTTCTTCAAAAATCAGGTAAACACTGTCGGCTTCCTGCAAAAGTTTTTGCTTTTCCTGGAGCCAGATGTATCCGTAAAACAAGCGGCTGAGTTCCATTTTCAAGTCGCGCTGCGTCATGCTGGATTGTACCTGGGCAGCGAGCGCTTGTTCGGACAGCCGTTGTTTCTGCGTTTTATACACCTTCGGAAATTGGATGCCCTGCGATACCCCGATCTTGTTGTCAAAAGCCCGGCTGTTGAATTGGCCGAGTTCGACCGAAAAATTGGTCTTGTCCAGTTCCCGCCAGGTCCCTTTCATTTTTTCGAAAAACTGCTCGTTGAGCCGGGCCGATTCAAGTCCGGGATTTTTGGCGAAAGCCAGTTCCAGTGCTTCAGACAAAGCAATGGGCTGCGGATTGGTTTGTGAAATGCCCTGATTGGTCGCAAAAAGCAGTAAAATGATCACGGATGCAACGTGTTTTGTCCTTTTCCGCTCTGTTTTTTCAAACAGCACGAACAATACCGGCAACACGAACAAAGTCAACAAAGTAGCCGAAACAATCCCGCCGATCACCACCGTAGCCAAAGGCCGTTGCACTTCTGCACCCGCGCCCATGCTGATCGCCATGGGGATAAAACCAAGCGAAGGTGCAAGGGCCGTCATCATAATGGAGCGCAAACGGATTTTGGTGCCCATCAACACCACCCGTCGCGTATCGTCCCAGCCTTCTTTTTTGAGTCGGTTGAATTCAGAAATCAATACGATGCCGTTCAACACCGCCACGCCGAACAGGGCGATAAACCCAACCCCTGCCGAAATACTGAAGGGCAAATCACGCATCCAAAGCGCCACGATACCCCCAATGGCAGAAAGTGGAATGGCTGAGTATATCAACAAACTTTGTTTGACCGACCCAAAGGCAAAATACAACATTAGGAAAATCAGCGCCAAGGCTACCGGGACGGCAATGCTGAGTCGTTCCTTGGCTGCTTGCAGGTTCTCGAATGCGCCGCCATACGTGACATAATAGCCCGCCGGAAACTTGACCTGACTTTCTACTTTTTGCTGCAATTCTTTCACAATGCTCTGCACATCGCGCGCCCGCACGTTGAAACCGATGATGATGCGCCGCTTGGCATCCTCGCGCTGGATTTGGTTGGGCCCTTCGATTTCCTGCACATCCGCCACTTGACTGAGTGGGATTTGTATGCCGGAAGGTGTTGCAATCAGCAAATTTTGCACGTCAGAGATGGTTTTTCGGGCTTCACTGGCCACGCGTACAACGAGGTCAAAACGTTTTTCACCTTCATACACTTGTCCGGTGGCAGCTCCGGCAAAGGCCGCATTGAGCGTTCGGTTGATCTCCGAGATGTTCAGCCCGTATTTGGCAATGGCATCGCGTTTGTAATTGACCACGATTTGTGGCATTCCGTTCACCTGTTCCACATAAAGTTCGATGGCGCCTTCCACGCTGCCGCTGATTTCGCCCAGCACCTGGGCATATTTTGCCAGGGTATCCAGATCTTCTCCGAAAATTTTGCACACCACGTCTTGTCTTGCGCCCGTCATCAGTTCGTTGAAACGCATCTGAACCGGGAATTGAAAACCTGCCGTAACTCCGGGAATGGCCTGGATTTTGGCGCTCATTTTCTGTGCTAGCTCGTCGAAAGACTTTGCGGAAGTCCATTCTTTTTTGTCCTTCAAAATCACCATCATATCGCTGGCCTCTATGGGCATCGGGTCGGTGGGAATCTCGCCGCTGCCGATTTTGGTGACTACTTTTTCAACTTCCGGGAAGTTTTTGAGCAAAACCCCCGCTGTCTTCTGGGTCGCTTCAATCGTTGTGTTGAGATTACTGCCCGTCAAAACCCGGGTATCCACTGCAAAATCGCCTTCTTCCAGCTCGGGAATAAACTCGCCACCCAAAGTCCCCATAAGGAGCACGGCACCCGCCAGCAAAGCCAGAGAAACTGCAATGATGGTCTTGGGGAAATTCAACACCCGTTCCAGACTGTGCTGATACCAGCGCTCCAAATGCTCCATCAGGCGGTCACTTATGGATTTTTTGTGCGAAATGTTCTTACTGATAAACAGCGCACTCATCATCGGAATATAGGTCAACGAGAGAATGAAGGCCCCCAAAATGGCGAAAGAAACCGTTTGCGCCATGGGTTTAAACATTTTACCCTCAATGCCTTGGAGCGCAAAAATGGGCAGGTAAACGATCAGGATGATAATTTGCCCAAAAACCGCCGCGTTCATGATGCGCGAAGAAGCATGGTGTACTTCATCGTTCATTTGGGTGGTTGAAAGGCGATTGGTTTCCTTGAAATGTTTGCTGTGGGTGAGTTGGTGCATGATGGCCTCCACCACGATCACCGCGCCGTCCACGATCAAACCAAAGTCAATAGCGCCCAAGCTCATCAGGTTGCCGCCCACGCCAAACATATTCATCAGTATGATGGCGAAAAGCATGGAAAGCGGGATAACCGAGGCTACAATTAACCCTGCCCGAAAATTGCCGAGGAAAAACACGAGCACAAAAACCACGATGAGCGCGCCTTCAAGCAGGTTGGTTTCCACGGTGCTGATGGCATTGTTCACCATTTTGGTGCGATCTAAAAATGGCTCGATGACGATACCTTCGGGCAAGGTTTTTTGAATGGCTTCAATTTTCTCCTTTACTTTTTTTATGACTGTGGAGGAGTTCTCGCCCTTCAACATCATCACGACGGCGCCGGCCACTTCCCCTTCGTCGTTGTAACACACCGCGCCGTAGCGGGTGGCTGCACCTTCTCCCACTTTGGCCAAATCACGAATGAGCACAGGCATTCCATTGCCCGTTGTTTTGACCACAATGTTTTCAATGTCGGTCTTGTTACCCACCAGGCCTTCACTTCGGATGTAAAGCACGGTCGGGCCTTTTTCAATGTAGGCCCCGCCAGTGTTCTCGTTGTTGCTTTCCAAAGCATTGAACACATCGGTAATGGTAAGCCCGAAGGAGTTCAATTTATCGGGCAACACGGACACCTCGTACTGTTTCAATTCGCCGCCGAAGGTCGAAACATCGGCAACCCCTTGAGTTCCGAGCAATTGCCGCCGCACCATCCAATCCTGAATCGTGCGCAGATCGCGCAGGCTGTATTTGCTTTCAAACCCAGGCTTTGCGCGGACGACGTATTGGTAAATCTCCCCCAAACCCGTCGTAACCGGTGCCATGGAGGGTGCGGCAATACCCTGAGGAATTTGCGATTGCGCCTGTTGGAGTCGCTCGCTGATTTGTTGACGTGCCCAATAAATATCCACCTCGTCGTCGAAAACAATGGTCACCAGCGACAACCCGAAGCGGCTAAAACTGCGGATTTCTTTCAGTCCGGGGATGTTGCTGTTCGCTTGCTCAATAGGAAAGGTGATAAGCCGCTCCACATCCGGCGCACCCAGCGAGGGGGCCGTTGTGATGACCTGCACCTGATTGTTGGTGATGTCCGGCACGGCATCTATGGGCAACCTCGA
>JBBQSW010000303.1:0-5036 GCA_038213575.1 Chitinophagales bacterium
AAGCAAGCCGAGAATGTTCAAGAGCGTAGATTTTCCGCAACCTGAGGGCCCCATCATGGCAACAAATTCGCCGGGTTGGATTTCGATGCTTACGCCATTGAGGGCGGTGGTTTCCACCTCGTCGGTGGTGAAAAGTTTGTGGAGATTAACCGTCTTGATCATGTTGATGAATGAGTTACTATACTGAAAATGCTATTGATATTATAAACTTATGTGTTTCAGAGATGTCAACTTTCGGGAAGTTCGATGCTACTGCAAGTTCAACACATCCTTATCCCCAAAATTTTCATAACTGCTCGTAATAACCTCCTCTCCCGGCTCCAATCCGCTCAGCACCTCAAAAAACTGCGGGTTTTTCCGCCCCAAAGAGATATTGCGTTTGGCGGCTTTTGCGCCGCCCTGACTGAGCACATACACCCAGTTGCCACCTGTGTCGCTGAAAAAACCTCCGGTGGCCAGCAAGGTTGCTTCGGCGGGCTTGCCGAGCTGTAGCCTCACGGGAACAGACTGGCCGCGCCGGATGCCGTCCGGGATTTTTTCAAAGGTCATGTCCACGTCGAAACGCCCATTGCGGACTTCTGGATAAACCTTGGAAACAACCAGTTTTACCTTTGAGCCGTTAAACTCAAAGGAGCCTTCCAGCCCAGGGAAAATCCGCGAAATATAGTGCTCGTCTACTTCCACCCGCATTTTGAACCCGTTGAGGTCGTCAATCTGGCCGATGTTTTGTCCGGCGGTGATGCTGGCGCCAATCTCCACGTCCACCCTCGATAGCAGTCCAGAGACGGGTGCTTTGACCGCAAGGTTTGCCAAATTATCTTTCATCATGCTGAGGTTGAGTTTTGTACGGTCAAGTGTTCCTTCGAGTTGTTTGATCTGAGTAATGCTGTTTTCTTCCTGGAATTTCTGATTTTCAATCTCGATTTCACGCTGGCTTATGAGGCGTTCGTAGGTGTTTTTTAGGCGTTCAAATTCTTGTTGGCTGACGACTTTATCGGCAAAAAGTTTGCTGCTGCGGTCGTAATCCATTTTGGTTTGCTGGATTTGGAAATCGAGTTCAGAAAGCGTTTTTCGCAAGGCAAACTTGTCCTGACGCAGGCGGAGGCGTGTGTTTTCCAACTCGTTGATGAGCCGGTACATCTCGGTTTCGCGGTTTACAAAATCCATCGTAAGTCGCTGGTTTTCAAGTTTTAGGATCAAGTCTCCTTTTTTTACGGACGCGCCGCCGTCGAGGAGTTTTTGTGCCACATAACCGCCTTCAATGGCATCAAGTTGGTAGGTCTTTAAAGGCTGCACGACACCTGTCACGACGATAAACTCATCAAAAACGCCCCGCTCGACTTTGGAAACCGTGATTTTTTCACGGTTCACATTGAGGCTGCTCTGGCTGCCATTGAGCACGGTGCGCACGGCAAAAATCAAAAAGCCGACCGTGAACAAGGCAATGGCCAGTCGCTGGAAGGTGAATACTTTTTTCTTGATTGGACGATCCATAGGAACTGTTGGATGTAAGAAGTTAGGATGTGTCCGATGGTGAAAGTGTCGGACCATATTGTTCAAAGAGAAGCCCGTGCCAAAACTATAAAATGTTGAAAAACAACATTTTAGTCTGTTGTTCAACGAATGACATCTGTTCAATGGCGAACGCGAGTGTACGAAATCGGACAGCGGCGAACAAAATATCTGGGTATATAGCGACCCCCCTTTCTCTTTGCTGCCCGTGCTGTCCACCTGTACGTATTCGCTATGGGCCATGCCTGCCGTTAATATCTCTTTGCGTTCCGAAACTGCCGCTTCCCCCCGGCTCTTGAGGATGTTGTCTATGCTCCCAGATGATATGTCTAAGCTCAGGCTGTCGCAAAATGACTCCAAACAGCCCTGCGTCACGTTGCATTCGTAGTGCAGCAAATGCAACAAGCCCCGTACCTGCGGCCCAAATGAGCCAAATCCATCCAGCGGAAAACACGAACGGTACGTCCGGCCCGCCGAGGGCGAATACCACACCGCTATTCGGTACTTTATCGTCTTGCGCTTCAACTCCACATCCTGCACCACTCGCTCCTCCCAATACCGGATGTGCGCATCCAAAGGCAACTCCTGCCCAACTTCTTTCAATTCTATCGTCTGATCTATCCCAAGGCGATCCTTCGTCGTTCCCGTTTTGTGGTTTGTCCGCTTGTCTGCTTTTTCGACCCCATCATCGACCTTGTCGACCGAATCTCCCCGCTCCTTCCCTTTGAACTCCGGACGACCCTTCTCCCTTTTTAACCGGTTGATCTTGTCCTTCAACTTCCCATTCTCAGCCTTCACTTCTGACAACTCTTTCGACATCAATTCCATGGCCTGTAAAACCAACAACAGTACGTTGCGCAGTCTTGAAAGAATCGAGTGTGCCAAATGCGGTTCCAACTGTAAAACCAACAACAGTACGTTGCGCAGGCTCTCTACGTCATGCATGATATGCGGATCGATATGTTTTAGAGCATCTTTCATTTATCCCTCAAAGTTGTGTTTTCCCCTTAAATTCGCCATAGGTTTTTGAACGGACACCAATTTTTTTCTTTTTATTCCCCTAAAAAAGTTGAAAAATTCCCTATGACTTCTACGGCGAAGTTTCTTCCTGATACCGCGAGTTGCTGGTTTTCTTACCTTGATGTTGATGTCTCTGTTTCAGATTGGTTTGTAGACAGTTCATTTCCGGACAATGAGTTAGAAATCACTGAATTGGATTCGATCAACAAACGGATAAAAGGTCGTTTCAATGTCCAACTAAAGATTAACACGTCAAGGCCAGATTACGATGATCGCTATCCTTCTACGTTATACTTCTATGATGGGGAGTTTGATCTAGAAATTATGCATTGATACAAGTAAAAGAGGCCGCTCTGCTACATTGCAGAACGGCCTCTTAATTTTGTTCACCTTGAACCCGATTTACGCAGGCGTGTCGTCTTTCTTTTCCTCGCTGCCTGAAACGTAATCCTTCGCTTTTTCCCAGAAATCCTTGCCTTCCTCCGCCAGATCGCTGGCGCCTTCTTTAACATCCCCCATGATTTGCTTTGCCCGCTCGCCAATATAACCGAGTGCATCCCCTCCGTGAGCGGCTATTTTTTCCTTCGCGGCTTGCGCTTCGGCTAATTTCTCGGCGGCCTCTGCCTTGGCAACAGCAGCCATTGCTTCTGCTTTCACGCTGAGTTCGTCAAATTTTTCGGTGGCAGCGGCTTTTAGTTCGCCTAGCTTTTCAGCAGCGACTGCAGCGGCTTGCTCGGCAGCAGTTGCGGCGCTATCAAGGGTTTCTATAGCGGTGTCGGATGCTTTTTTCCAAAAATCTTCCATGGGATGTATGTGTGGTGAAAGGGTGAAATTGAGAAACTAGTATATTGTTCTTTCTATTTTACGTTTTGGGGTTGTCCCAAAAGGATCGGCATCCGTAAATGTGCGAATTTTCATTTCGTTATCTTAGGAACGCGGCACCAAATATAAAAGCGTCTCGTTGTCACACTTTTTCCTCCCAAACCTGCGCTAAATGCACCATAGTCTCCGCCGCTTTTTCCATGTCTTGCACCGATACCCACTCTTGTTTGGAGTGAAATGCATGCTCGCCTGCAAACAAATTCGGACAGGGCAAACCCATGAATGAAAGTCTGGAACCATCGGTCCCCCCGCGAATACTGCTTTGGATAGGGTTGGGGAAACCAGCCCGCTTGAGGGCTTCTAAAGCGTTGTCAACCACTTGTGGATGGCGACGCAGCACCTTGCCCATATTGCGGTATTGCTCGCTGATTTTTACTTCTGCGCGGCTGTTGGGGAATGGCTTAATCACGCTATCAACAATGCGCTGTAACGTTTTGCCATGACGTTTTAGTCCTGCCTCTGTAAAGTCGCGCAGAATGAGTTTGATGGTTGCTTTTTCGATATTTCCTTCAAAATGAACCGGGTGGATAAACCCTTCCATGCCTTCAGTGTGTTCGGGACTGAGTTTATCGGGGAATTTTGCCACGATGCGGGCCGCAATTTTCAGGGCATTTTCCATCTTGCCTTTGGCAAAACCTGGGTGCGCTGAAATTCCGTGAATCGTTACCACCGCTCCATCCGCGCTGAAGGTTTCATTCTCGATGCTCCCGGCAGTTTCGCCGTCAATGGTATAGCCGAATTTGGCGCCGAGTTTTTTCATGTCCACCTTGTCCACTCCGCGCCCGATTTCTTCATCGGGGGTAAAGAGGATTCGGATTTTTCCGTGTTTTAAGTTCTTGTTATTCAGCAAGATGTGCGTCGCGTCCATAATGGCTGCCAATCCTGCTTTGTTGTCGGCGCCAAGAAGCGTAGTCCCACTAGCCGTGATGATGTCATAACCCATTTGGTGTTTTAAATCTGGGTGTTCGCTCATGCGGATCACCACGGATTTGTCGTCGGGCAACACCAAATCCTGGCCTTTGTAATTGCTGTGAACGATGGGCTTCACGCCTTCGCCTGAGCAGTCGGGCGAAGTGTCCATGTGCGAACAAAAACAGATGACGGGCACTTTTTTGTCGGTATTGGCCGGTATAGTGGCATAAACGTAGCCATATTCGTCCAGATGCGCATCGCTCACGCCCATTTCCAAAAGTTCTTTTACGAGTAGGTGGCCGAGTTTTTTTTGTTTCTCTGTGCTGGGTTGACTTGGGCTGTCCGGATCGCTTTGCGTATCAATCGTGACGTATTGGAGAAATCGCTCTTTTGCTGTGTGCATTTATTGTGTGAGTGAGTGAATGAGTGAATGACCCGTATTATGAATTGCTTCTTGCTTTTGAGCAAATTTTTAATAATTGCCTATTCGCATATTGTGTACCAACCGTTGTGTCGAAACGCTTGTCATGTCGCAACGCTTGTCATGTCGAAACGCTTGTCATGTCGCAACGCTTGTCATGTCGCAACGCTTGTCATGTCGCAACGCTTGTCATGTCGCAACGCTTGTCATGTCGCAACGCATGGAATGACGCAACCCAACACAAGACACCCCGCATGCCAATTAAAGACCCCCCAAAAGCAAGACGAGA
>JBBQSW010000304.1:0-5035 GCA_038213575.1 Chitinophagales bacterium
TACCCATTAAAAACCGCCAAAAATCCTCCGCAATCTGTTGGCGGTCAAAGTATTGCTGAACGTATTGATAGCCGTTTTCGCCTTTTTCGAGGAGCATTTCTGGAGCGGCGGTGATTTGCCGGACGATCTGTGCCAACTGGCTGGAATTTTCAGGTTCAAACGCCCAGCCGCTTGCCCCCTGTTCAATAAAAAGCTCCTTTGCTTCCCCCTCAATGCCCAGCAGTACGGGTTTTTTGAGGCATAGGATTTCAAAAATCTTGGACGGGATAGCGCCGAGGAAAAGATCGAGTTTTCGCAAGGGGATGATGGCAGCGTCCATGGCATGGATAATATCGGCAATTTCAGATTTGGGCACACCAGGAAAGAAATACACGTTGTCGGCGCCCGAGTTTTGCTTCAACTGCATCAACCTTTCTTTTTCAGGCCCTTCTCCAATAATGACAAATTTCACTTGAGGCAAATCAAGCAGCTCTTTGGCTGCCTCCAGGATGCAGTCAATCCCTTGCGCATAGCCGAGCAGTCCGCCAAAATAGAACAACAAATCATGTTGGGCAAATCCGTTTTCCCTGCGCCAACTGCGATTGGTAAGTCGGCTATTCAATTCTTGCGCGTCCACCCCGTTTTTTAGCCAGAAAAAGGACTTTTGGGGGAATCGCCGCCGAATGTCGGCCACGATGCCTTGGGTCTGTCCCGAAATCAGGTCGGACTTGCGGTAAATCCATGCTTCGAGCCAGCTGCTGGCTTTGAGGATGAACGGATTTTTGACCAACCCAAGTTTGACCGCGCTTTCGGGCCAGAGGTCGGAGACGTTGAAAAGTAGCCGTGCTCGGTGACGGCGTTTGAGCCAAACGGCTGTCCAGCCCAAGAAAAGAGGCGGCGATTCGCAAAGGATGAGGTCCACTTTTCTGACCTTAAATAGCCCCGCCCATAAGGCTGTACACACAAAGGAAAAGTAGGTTAGCAAACGATTAAGTAGTCCTTTTCCGGGCCTTGCGTAGATATAAGAGCGGTGAACATCAAGCCCATTCATTGTTTCACTTTGATAAAACTTGCCGCGATATGCCTCCAACACTTCATACTTTGGGTAATTCGGGAAAGCCGTGAGTACCGACACCTCTGCACCAAACGACTGCAAACGCAGCGCGATTTCGAATAGCCGGTTTTGAGGCGCCCCCGTTTCAGGAGGAAAATACTGGGTTAAGATTAGGATTTTCATGAAAGATTTGCCACCACTTCAGCAATACGTTCTGCCGCCTTCCCACCCCCAAAGAAATCTTTTTTGTCCGGGAATTTCTTAGAAAGCACGACTTCTAAAGTCTTCAAAATCAAATTTTTATTTGCCCCCACTAAAAAGTTGAAGCCACCGTAAACCAGTTCTACCCACTCGGTATCATCGCGGAGCGTTAAACAGAATTTGCCAAAAAAGTAGGCTTCCTTTTGCAGGCCCCCACTGTCGGTCATCACGACGCGGGCATTTTTCAAAAGGCTCAGCATATCAAAATAGCCAACGGGCGGCACAGTAATGGCATCCAGCCGGAGACCGTTTTTTTCGAGCAGTTTTTGCGTGCGGGGGTGAAGCGGTAGTACCACAGGCATTTGCCGGGCGGTTTCGTTTAGGGCTTCTACAATAGCGCTGAAGCGCGCCGGATCATCTGTGTTTTCTGCGCGGTGCAAGGTGCAAAGCACGAAATCGCGGCCCTCTAAGTGCAAGGATTTCAGGATGTTGGAACGTTCCGTTGCTTTGGGTGCGTAGTAAAGCGCGGCATCCTCCATCACATCGCCCACCTGCAAAATGCTACAACCGAAATGCTCAAAGCCTTCACGACGCAGGTTTGCAACCGCTGTTTCCGTGGGACAAAAAAGTACGTCGCTGATCCGGTCCGTGAGGATGCGGTTGGTCTCTTCGGGCATCGCGTTGTTGTGACTGCGCAACCCGGCTTCCACGTGCATCACAGGAATGTGCAGTTTTCGGGCGGCCAATGCCCCGGCCAGGGTCGAATTCGTGTCTCCGTACACCAGGAGCGCATCAGGTCTTTCGGCGAGCAACACTTCTTCGATGCGCTCCAGCATCCTGCCTGTCATGGCGCCATGCGACAAACTGTTGATTTCCAGGTTGAAATGTGGGCGCGGGATGTCCATTTCCTCGAAAAAGATATCCGACATGTTGACATCAAAATGCTGACCCGTGTGGACGATCTTTTCTTCAATGGAAGGGAATGCGCGAAAGGCCCGCGACACAGCGGCGGCTTTTACAAACTGTGGGCGGGCGCCGATGACGGTGATGAGCTTCAAATTTGCTAGTGCTAAGTTTTAAGTGCTAAGTTTTAAGTGTTAAGTGTTAAGTGGTCGTGTCCATCACTTAACACTCACCACTTAGCACTTTAGAAACCACCGCTTTAAACTTCCCATTTGGGCCGCGCGGGATGTGGGTGACTTGATTGATTTCGACCTTGACCTCGCCGAGCTGGCTGGCCATTCGCTGGCGCATGCGTTGTCGCTCAGCCTCGGATAGGGGGCTGGCCGCCACGATGTTTAATTCAAAATGCTGGAAGTCCTGCTGCACCACCTGCGCTTCGATGATGCTTTGAATTCCGAGGAAGATACCGTGGAAACGCACCATTTTCCGACCATCGGGGCCGACAACGGTGTCTTCTATTCTTCCCACAATCTCTTGAATCACAGGCATTTGCCGGCCACATGGACAGGCTTTGTCCGTGTAGCGCATCAGATCGCCGATCTGGTAACGGATGAGGGGTTGGTCGTAGTTGAGCAATCCGGTACACACTACTTCGGCCAGTTGCCCAGCCTGTGCGGGTTGTCCCGAGTCAGGGTCGAGAAACTCCAAAATGGCAATGTCGGGGCTTGTGTGAAGTTGTCCGTGTTCACATTCCGAGATAAGGCCACAGGCTTCTACGCCGCTCCAGGCATCGTAGGTTTTGCAACCATAGACGCGCTGGAAAGTGGCGCGCATTTCGGGCGTAAGTTTTTCACTGCTGGGCAGCAGGGCTTTCATCTGTGGGGCTTCGAGGCCGCGCGTTTCGAAAAACCTGGCGAGGAAGTAATTGCTCATCGCATAACCGTTCATGTAAGTCACGCCATGTTTTTTCATCCCTTCGAGGTAGTTGGACGCATTGGCGGCAGAAATATGATAGGCGGAGAAGTAGGTCTGCTTTTCCACAAAATTGTACCTGTAAAATGGAGGCCTTGCCGTGCCTTCGGGCAGCACCCGACGACCGCCAATCATGCCGCGTGGGTCGTGTCGTGTCACCCCGGCCCAATGCCGTATCCGGGCTTCAAAGCCTGCGCTCCAGCGTTGGTGCATGGCGGAAGAAAAGCGGATTTGGGTGGGCGTGCCCGTGCTGCCGCTGCTCTCGAAAAATTGTCCGCCGGGTTCGGGTTTTTGAGAAATCAAGGTTGTTTGGCCATATTCCCGGAGCGTGTTTTTTTCCAAAAAAGGGAGTTTGGGCAAATCCTGCAATTCAAATTTTTGGAGGCTGGTGACATCAATCCCGGCAGATTTGAATACTTGCTGGTAATGCGGCACCGTCTCGAAAGCATGTTGGAGCAGGCGGCGAAGTTGCTGGGTCTGGTATTCGTTAAATTGTTGATTGTCAAAGCTTTCTCGGTCTTTTAAACCTTGGAGGGACTGTTCAAATATACCGCCAAACCGGCGGCGTTGCCAGCGGTAGCCGTAGGCGGAGATGGCTAGGTTTTGAAGCCAAACAGGACTATTGTTATAAAAATTTGTTGCCCATTTCATGGGGTGCTATTCAGGAACGGGTGAATAATAACTTGTTGCTCAGCAATTCGAGCCATTGTTTTTCCACAACTTTCCAATCGAATGTTTCGGCTTTTTGGCGGGCATTCCGACTAAGGTATTCTGCCAAATCCGGCAAACCGAGCATTTTTTGAATGTTTTCGACCATGGCGGGGATGTCATTATCCGGGCTGAGCAGGCCAGTTTCATGGTGGGTCAATAAAAAAGGAACCCCACCTACATTCGTAGAGACAATGGGGAATCCCAACGCCATAGCCTCCATGATACTTACAGGTGTATTGTCAAAATGCGTGGTGCTAATGAAGATATCGTAATTTGATGCGATAGCGACCCATTCAGATTTCGTTTGCCCGCCGGCGAAAACGATTTGATCCTCGATCTTGAGTTCAGCGGCTAACTGTTTGCATTGTTTCATGCTCCCGTCTTTGTCAGGGCCGACCATGCGAAGCACTGCTTCAGGATACCTTTTATGTATTTCTGCAAAAACCCTGATGGTCATTTCAGGGTGATAAGTCTTTTCAAAAGAGCGCACCCAAAGAAAGCGCGGGCGAAGGGTTTTTCGTTGGACAAAAGGGAAGTCTTCAATTTGGATAAAATTGGGGATAAGCAATGACTTGTAGCCAACTTGCTCAAAAGCAGTTTTTAAATAATCAGAGGGGGCTACATTGGTATAGGAATGATTAAAAACAGCGTTAGACATCCGGGGCGATTGCTTCAATCTGGCAGGTAAATTGCCGCCGTGCAGATAGGCAATAAATGGCATCCTAAACAGGCGACAAAGCAAAGCCATTATCCAGGCGAAGTAAAAATTGAGCGTGCTGAACACTGCAATTATCACACAGTCTACTCGGTGCTTTTTGAGCAAAAACGTGAATATCATATCAAGCATTCTCCACACTTTGTTGCGCTTTTCAGAAGCGTAAAAAACCTTGAAATGCGCTTCGAGCATATCCCCATGCGTCTCCATCATGGAAACGTTTGCGCCTTTCCCCGAAAGTTTGTTGCCTATGTAAAGGATGGTTTTAATGATGGCTGCTCAGATATGAATCTATGATGTCAATTAAAATTTTCGATTGGGATTCAAGGGTTACTTCCCGGGCAGTGCTCAAGCCATTGGCAATAAGCTTTTTACGCAGTGCTGCATCTTGAATAAGAAGCTCCATTTTATCTGCAATGGCGCCTGCTTGTTTGGGTGGAATTAGAAGCGCCTCCTTGCCATCGCAGAGGTTGTGGGGAATGGAACCTACCGCGGTTGCT
>JBBQSW010000305.1:0-5004 GCA_038213575.1 Chitinophagales bacterium
GTGGAACTTTGGCAACCAGAACCTGAAAACACGCAACCGCAGCCAAGGTGGCGCTGAAGATGCTGACAGCCGGATCAAAGCACGGAAGGAATAAGGAACGTGGCACCAATAACTTAGTCATTTGATGCCACCCTTTGTTCCATCATACGGCCCCTATTTTTCTTTAAATAGCCCCACTATTCGCAGAAAAACAGGGTTGTCTGATGAAAAAATGGTTGACCTAAAATGACTAAGTTATTGGTGCCGCGTTCCTTATCGCACTTTTTTTACAAAAAAAATATCCGAAACAATGAAAAATCTACTCCTTCTTTTGATTTCATTAAACCTCTCGTTTCACACACTCCTGAATGCCCAGGTCTCTTTTCAAAAACGATTTGGTACAAACAGTAAAGCGTTTGAGAGCCTTTCCAATGCGGTTACCACACCCGACGGAAGATTGCTCCTTGGAGGCTATACCGAATCGGGAACGCAAGGGGCTTATGATGTTTTTATCCAAAAAATCAATCCTGACGGCACAGAAGCTTGGCTTAAAACATTCGGTGGGCCAGACTTGGATGTGCTTACAGACCTTATTCCTGCCTCAGGCGGCGGTTATCTGTTCTCCGGCTATGCCGTGGACCCCGACGACGGCAGTTTTGATGCGATTCTTGGGAAAGTAAACGACAACGGCGATCTGCTTTGGTGGAAAACTTTCGGCACTCCAGCAACGGAAGCGGCTTTGACGCTTTGCCAGCGCACGGACGGGAGTATTGTGCTGATCGGATTTACCATGGGGCCCACCAACCAACCTGGGCTTTTCCGTGCGGTTTTTGATCAAAACGGCAGTTTTATTACCGCTTTTTTGACGCCAACCACCGATGACATAGCGGACGTGAAAGCAATTGCAACTTCCGATGGTGGCTATCTGGCCGAAATCAGGGGTGGAAATTTTGTTTTTGGGGAACCCGATGCCTTGTTGAAATATGGTTCCAATCATACCCAGCAATGGTCAACCACGCCAAATGCCATCAGTGGTCAAATTGGACAAACCTTCTACGACATTTACGACATAGTAGCCAGCACAACTGGCCTGACGCTGGCCCTTTCAGCCAGCAATGGCACCTATTTGGTTCGCCTCAGCAACGCTTCTGGCTTAGTTACCTGGCTCAATAAAGTGAAGGATGGTTACGCATCCAATGCCGGACTGCAATTCTTTGGCGACGGGACCATTGGAGTGGCCGTCCTGGCAGCAAATTTGTTGATAAAAAGGATAACGGTTTCAGGCGCCACTCTGGATTCTGTCACAGTGCCTGCGCCTTCTATCACGGGTTTCAACCCTGATTTCGTGTTCCCCGATGCAGGCAATCTGTATCTTTTTGGCAGCGCGGGCAGCTTTGGCCAGGACGATTACGCCGTTGCCCGGATCAACCTTCTTCCAAGTCCGTCGCTTGCCTGGCAGCAAACCTTTGGCGAGACTGCCGTGCCTGATCGTGAAGTTGGTTACGCTATCACCAGCCTGCCCGACAACGGCTTCGTGATGGCGGGAACAAAAGAAGATGCCAATGGTGCCAATGATATTTGGCTGGTAAAAGGCGATGCGCAAGGCAACTCCATTTGGGAAAAAACTTATTCCATCAGCGATGAGTCTTTCGATACCGAGCAGGTGGGTTCGGTGGAATTGGATATCGCGGGAAACATCATCGTTTTCGCAGCGACTGACAATTCAGATCCGCGGTATCGCCTGCTTAAATTTACGCCCATTGGAGATTTAGTATTTGACAAGCAGGTTTTTATCGGTGATTATACGCCGGAACATTTTCATGCCATCCCACTGCCTGACGGCGGTTTTGCAGCCTGCGTTACACAAGATGTTTTTACCTCAAACTCAATACCAACGATCATCCGGCTTAACAGCAATGGCAATGTCCTATGGACAAAGGTTTACTCCGGCGAAGGGGTCCATGACCTCGCAGCCTTGCCCGATGGCAGCCTTTTGGCTACGGGCTACGCAAACTCCAAACCTTGGATTTTCAAAACCGATGCCAACGGCAACCTGCTTTGGGACAAAACGTATAACGTGGCAAATTTTGGGGTTTTGAATTCGATTCGAGTGTCCTCGGACGGCAGCCTTTTCGCTGCTGGTGGCTCGAGCAATGCGGATGAAACGGAGATCAATGCGCTGGTGATCAAAACCAACGGAACCGGTGATTTAACGTGGCTTTCCGAATTCAGCAAAGGGGATGACAGCTTTTGGTTGGCCAATACGGTGCTGCCAGATGCCAGTGGTGGGGCTTGTTTTTTCGGCATCTTTTTGGCACCACCAGCCAACACTGATTTCTTTTCTTCGATATTCCGCCATCGGCTGAATGTCAGCCAAGTCAACGCTTCTGGCAACCTGATATCTGAACAGACTTTTGGTACCGATGGCACTTACCCGTATGGAACCAGCGCCGACATCTGTCCTGATGGCGAGGTAGTTTTTTGTGCTACGGTCAATTCCGGCACTGCACTGGAAGATGCCTGGGTGGTGAAAACTGATTGCACGGTGAGCGTTCAAGTGATTGGAAAATGGCTTGATGGAACACTCGACATATCCCCCAACCCTGCGACAGCGGGCGGGTATGTGTCGCTGTTAATCAGTCTTGAGGAAGAAAAAACTTTGCGCGTCGAATGCTTCGATATCGCAGGGAAAAAACTGTGGGAAAAAACGGATCAAGCGCCCATCGGGGAGATCCGATTCGAGTGCCCAATGCCCAATGTCACGGGAATTTACCTGCTGAAAATTACGGATCAACACGGCGCGACACAGACCAGGCGGGTGGTAGTGCAGTGAATCCATAAGACTTCGTGCCCCTGCCACTAGAGACCACTCCTTTCTTTTTCTAAAAATATAAACAATGAAACCACATTCATTCAATCTGCTGATTATTGGCCTTTTAGTGGGCCAAACAACCCTTTTGTACAGCCAAAGCTGGTCTGCTGCAGAGCGATTCTCTTCTCCAAGCAACAGTTTGTTGACCAGCACTTCGACCGCTTTAGGCTCCGATGGCTCAATGTATGTAGTAGGCAATTTCCAAAACATGGTATGCTTCGACACTATTATTCTCAACGCTTCGGTGCCAAACCGCACACACGGTTACCTGCTCAAATTAGATGCACAAATGCAGCCTGTTTGGGCAAAGCAATTCCCAGAATTCCCGTATGACTTAACCTTAGACGCACAGGACAATGTGTTTATCGCAGGCTCCCGCTGGAACGCAGCCGGCAGCGATGATACCCTAACCTATGTGGCCAAGTATAACAGCGACGGCACCCTGCTGGCCTCTTTTTACAGCACGGGAACATCGAAAAACTGGGCCAAAGTAGTACGCACCGATGCTGTAGGCAACTGTTATGTGGCAGGAGAGCGGTTCAGTGCAGGCGTTGCAACCATCGGATCCATCAATTTGCCAGGGGGCAATGGCCGACAATGTTTCATCGTGAAATTCAGCCCTGACCTTGCACAAGTGATTTGGGTTACCATCACGGGTTCTTCGCCCAATTTGGACAATGTGTACGACCTCGAAATAGATAAGGTGAACGGCTTTGTGTATGCCTCGGGGAATTATTCACAAACGTGCTCGCCCTTTTCTGGATGCCTATTTAATATATACGATGGGAGTTTTTTTGTAGAAAAGCATAGCACAAATACTGGCGCAAGTTTGTGGAAGAAAGTTTTCGATGGTGGTTCAGGCACAGAGACAAAGCAGTTTGCTCGCCTTGCTCCCGATGGGCAAACCCTGGCGGTGGCTGGCTGTTTCAAAAAAACCACTCAGTTTTCTCCAACCATATCACTTACTGCAAACGCTGGCAACGACGACTACCACGTCTATGTCTCCCAAATCAGTGCCAACAATGCCAGCGTCCAATGGGCTAAAAAAATCTCCCTCTCTGGCGATGCTTTTCTCTGGCGTATGGCTCGGTCAGGCAACGAGTTGTGGTTAAACGGCTATTACACCAAAAGCATGAACGTGCCGCCTTTTATGCTTACCAATAACGGTTCTGATGCGTTCTTTTTCAAATTGCTGGCCGAAGACGGTACGGTTGTGGAGGCTGAAAAGCAAAACGGCAACTCTAATGACTACGGATACGGTTTGGCCCAACGCGACAGCATCGTTGCCATCTGCGGTGGATCGAACAGCGCAACCCTGACCATTGGAGCGGGAGCGTTCGTGCTGCCGGGCAATGCAAGCTCCGCCTTCGTTGCACGCAAAGGCGGGTTGCCACAATTGCCGCCCATTGCCGGGTTCGAGGCCAGTGTCACCAGTGGTTGTGTGCCGCTCGCGGTACAATTCACGCATAGTTCATACCAAAGCCCGACCACGTTCAACTGGCAGTTTCCGGGTGGAATCCCAGGTTCTTCTACGGCTAAAAATCCGAGCGTGAGCTACAGCACCCCGGGGACTTACAACGTAACCTTGCGGGTGAGCAATGGGGGGGGAGCAGATACGCTTGTTCAGGTGGGCTACATTACGGTCTTAGCAAACAACCCTACTTCAGTATTCAGCCATACAAGCAATGGCCTCACGGTCAGTTTTTCCAACACCTCGTCCAATGCCATGTATGTTTGGGACTTTGGCGACGGGCAAAGCAGCACCTCGCAAAATCCCGTCCATAATTATGCCGACTGCGGCACCTACACGGTGACGCTAACCAGTTCAAGTGCTTGCGGCACAGCGAGCAGCGTATCCAGTCTGACTTTGGGCAGCGGCGTACCCACTGCAATATTCAGCAGTACTTCAAACGCGTTGGTTGTCACTTTCAGTAACACTTCGCAGGATGCAGATTCCTATCAATGGGATTTTGGCGATGGGCAAACGAGTAGCCTTGAAAACCCAGTGTACACCTACGCCAACTGCGGCACTTATTTGGTGACTCTAACTAGTACAAATATCTGTGGTACAACCAGCAGCACCTTCACCTTGACCCTTGGCAACGGACTTCCTACGGCTGTTTTCAGCAGCAGCCAAAATGGCCTCACGGTCA
>JBBQSW010000306.1:0-4983 GCA_038213575.1 Chitinophagales bacterium
GCCGGGCCATTGGTTGGTGCTGTTGAACTATATGAGCGATCAGCCTCCATTGGTTAAAAAATTCAATGGCAAAGGCCGACTCATGAGCGATTTGGAGTGGGATGTCAAGACCTGCTTTACGCTGGGCGCCGCCCTGCACGATGCGGCCATATCAGCCTGGGGGGTCAAAGGCTGGTACGACAGTGCGCGACCCATCACAGCCCTGCGCTATATGGCCACCCGAGGCCAAAGCTCTGACCCGAAACTTCCATCTTATCATCCGGCAGGCATCTCACTTATGCCCGGTCGGATCGAGTTGGTGAAAAAGGGCGACCCCTTGACTGGCCCCAAAAATGTGAATCTTGGCAAAATCAAATTTTACGCCTGGAAAGGTCCGTCAGCGATGACCGACCCTAAAACCCAAACTGCAGGTGTAGGCTGGATTTTGGCCGAAAACTGGGTTCCTTACCAACCTAAAACGTTCGTTTCCCCGCCATTTGCTGGTTTTGTTTCGGGGCACGCTGCCTTTTCCCATTCGGCAGCAGAGGCACTAAGTTTGCTGACGGGCGATGTCTATTTCCCGGGTGGGTTGGGCGAGTTTACTGTAAAAGCTGACAGCCAATTCCTGCGTATGGAGAAAGGTCCCAGCGCCGACGTTTCATTGCAATGGGCCACTTATCGGGATGCCGCCGATCAGGCAAGCTTGTCACGCATCTGGAGCGGGGCCAATGCACCCTTTGACGATATACCCGGTCGGCTTATTGGCGACGAAGTCGGGATGGGGGCGTTTCAGTTGGCCAAAACCTATTTTTACAAGGACCGGGACCGCGATGGTTTCCTGAGTTATGAGGACTGCGACGACAACAACCCTGCTGTGCATCCGGGCGCGGTTGAAAAGTGCGATGGGGTGGACAACGATTGTAACGGAAACAAAGACGACGCAATACCGCCCTGTAGTGGAGGCGGGCGATGATAGGACTGACTTAGCATCTCAAGTTGTAAGCCTAATCAATGAAGCTCGAACAACCCCAAGCGGTTTCTTGGAAAAACACAAAGCGAAAATTGAATCCGCCCAATACAAAGTGTTGTTTTTATTGGGGCGTTACCTGCGAACAGGAAAGAATACAATATAAGTTTACGGAGAAGATAGATTTCAAATTAGTGGATTTCAGTAAAATCAATACAGGCAAAGAGGTTGCATACTTATCTGAAGTAGAGAAAAAAATGCTTCTGGAGGTCAACTTTGTCCGAGCTTATCCCAAAGTCTATGCAAAGTTGGTGCAGGAATATTTAAGCAAGGAAAGTGCTGATTGGGGAGGCTTAAGTCAGGACGTTTATGATGCGGGCATGGAATTGGTTGAAGAATTAAATTTAATGAAGCCCGTCAGGATATTGTATCCCAGCGAATGCCTTTATACTGCTGCAAAATTGCATGGTACTGATTGCAAAAAAAGAGGTTTTTTTTCTCATAACGGGAGCGATAACAGCAACCCTCAAAGCCGAATTTTGAAACAATGCCCAGCGTTCAAATCGGGCAATGAAAATGGGGCAGGAAATAGCGCTGCAGACCCGAGGGTGCCCAATATTTCCCTGTTGTTGGATAGCGGGATTAGTTCCAGAGGACACCGATATAACATGCTTGATCCTAAATGGGAAAATTGTGCTTGTTTTCGGTATTCCGATCCAACGTATGGCTTCCACTGGATTCAAAAATTTTCAAGTGCCAAATAATACATGCGAATGCCTATTATGGGTACTAAAAGAATAAACAGGAACGGGTGAAAGTAACAAGTAATTATTCACCCGTTCCTGAATTTTCAAGCACTATTCGGTCTATCGCTCCAACACAAACTTGGTCGCAACTTTTTCCCCGCCTTCTGGCTGAACCATCAGATAGTAAAGCCCATTGGCCAGTGCGCCATTCAAATTCAGTTCAAGCCACTCACTTCCAGCAACATATTGGCGATTCAAGACCAATTGACCCTGGGCGTTCAACACCTGCACTTGCGCTGATTTGCCTTCCCACTGGCTAAGATCAATGTAAAGCAGTCCATCCGTTGGGTTAGGACGAATCGCGAGGTCAATCGCCTCAAACACGCCGTACTCCCTATCACTCCCTTCTCCTTCTAACTTTGATCCAGCCCAAGGCTGCACCGGACAGTAGAATGTATTGAGATAAGCCTCAAACGATTGGCCGTTTTTGAGCTTCGCGTTCATGTGGATGTAATTGTTGGGGAAAGACTGTTGTGGCAGTCGTTGCTCCAACACGTCTGATTGGCCATTGGCGATGCCAGTGCCCACCGAACGGTACCGGGTGGAATAGAACGGAGAAGCGTTCGGGTTGCGCACCAGATATTGGTTGCCCGTGTTGGGCGCTGTGTAGATGCTGCCATTTACAGGTGTTACCCCAATGATGCCATGAGGCAATTCGATCATGGCATAATCCATTTCTGAAGCACAGAAATTGGTTACCCGTATACGGAACCTTGGCTGATTAATAGAATCCAAACGAATATCGAGCAATTCGTACTTCATACAACCAATGTTCTTGATATCGCATGGGGCAGCTGGTTCTAATACTGTGATATTAAAGCAGCAACTGTCTTTGTTCCCGCAAGTATTGCTGCCTTCATAGCATACTTTGTTGACTCCCGATGCAAAAGCTCCACCACTGAGCTCCCCTTGCAGCAGATTCACCGTAGGCAAAGCACCTGGGCAATTGGTAGTTGTGGTTGGTGCAGCGTAGTTCACGGGCATCGTGGTGGCAGCTACGGGCAGTTGAACGGTAATGTTGGCCGGGCAGTTGATGTTAAGTGTAGTCACCATGACCGTGAAGCAGCAATTGTCCTGATTCCCACAGGTGTTGCTGGCTGTATAACAAACAGTGTTCAAGCCTGATGAGAAATTCCCGCCCGATGGAAGGCCTTGCGATAAAGTGATCGTGGGCGGCGTACCAGGGCAGTCCGTTGTGGCCGTTGGCTGAGCGTAGTTCACGGCCGCGGTCGTTGCATTATTGGGCAGCGCGACGGTCAGGTTCGGCGGACATAGTAGATCAAGCGAAGTAACCAAAACGGTGAAGCAGCAATTGTCCTGATTCCCACAGGTGTTGCTGGCATCGTAGCACACGGTGGTCAACCCAGGAGGGAAATTTCCGCCCGATGGAAGACCTTGCGACAAGGTGATTGTGGGCGGCGTTCCAGGGCAGTCCGTTGTGGCCGTTGGCTGAGCGTAGTTCACGGGCACGTTGCTGGCATTATTGGGCAGCGCGACCGTCAGATCAGCTGGACACTGGAGCTCAAGCGTGGTCGGGATAAGTTCTAAAATATAGGTGTTCAGCGAATCGCAAGTGATGCCGCCTACAGAAGGCACAGAGATGGTGAAAGTAGTGTCTTGTGTGTAAGTTTGTCCTCCAATGGTGACGGGTTGGTTTGGATAAAACTGAATGACACGTGTAATCGTTGGCGTAGGCAGCACAGTGACTTGAAAACTGCCCTGTGTAGCACATCCGTCCTGGTTTTCAGCTGCAACGGTGTAGATTGTGCTGACGGTAGGCTGGATGGTGACTGTCGAGCAGTCTGTGCAGCTCAGTCCGGTAGCTGGCGACCAGTTATACAGCACAAAGCCCGGAACGGTCAAAGTGGTGGATTCTCCTGGGCACAAACTAACATCTGGCAATTGAAGTTCAGGAATTTGACTGAGGGTAATCTGCACATTGTCTGTTAAAACATTGCCACAGGCATCTGTAGCAGCAAGTTGATAGAGTCCCGTGGTGGTGGCGCTGAAAGTTTGGCCGCTGGAACCATCTTGCCATTGGTAGGTTGCGAAACCTGTGCCTGCATCAAGCAGGATAATACTGTCCTTGCAAACCAAAATATCTGGACCAAGATCGAGAGAGGCCGGTGGATACAATTCCACACGGACAAATGCGGTGTCGCCGCAGTCGAGGCCTCCATTGAGCACCAAAGTGCCATTGTAAACACCGAAGTCAGGAAAACTGACCGTTAGGTTGAAATCTGTGTTGTTTTGGAATGGGGTACCGTTCAAGTCAAAGTTCCATTGGAAACTTTGGATATTAGCCAATGGCAAGCTTTCGTTGATTATCGTAACAGTGGTCGAGCTATCACACTGTTTGATTATATATTGTTTGGGTCCGGCCAACTCGTCGTAATCAACCAGTGCATTGACCTGTGGTGCACAAGGCGTCACGTTGAACTGAAAATCGCGCCGAGTGACCGACAACAATTGGCCGTTGCGATATTCTTCTACACATACACCCACTACATATTGGCCGACCAAAAGCGGTGTACCGCTGATTACCCCGGTGACGGGATTGATTTGTACGACTGGGTTACCGCCCATTGGCTCGGTTGGAGAATAGTTTGGGGCAGCAAATACAACCTCGTCAAAAGGTGGGGGGCAGGGCGGGTTTGGTGCAGGCGTAAAACAACCTCCACCACCTTGACCACCGCCAGAAACTGGCGCACAAAAGCTGTAAACCAACAAGTCGCCATCCGGGTCTGTGACCGAATAATCCACTTCTAAGGGATAGTTATTGCAAATAACTACCGGAGGAAAGTTGTTGAATATAGGGCTGCTGTTGCAGAGTTGCTGGGCCTCTGGAGTGATTTCTACATAATAGGTAGCGCCGGCCCCAGCTGGGTTAATGATGTTTGTGATGGCATTGGTACGGCAACAGCGCTGATACTCAACAAAATAGCTTTCGTTGCTGATCGTTAAGACGCGATCAAACACATAGATGCCTTCTTGCAAACAAATAAACGGAAGATTGTCAATACAATCGGGTTCATTGATGTTGATATCTTGGAAGGATCCTAGCTCGATCTGAAAGTCATCAAAAGGAAACTGGTTGGAACCTCTATAAATGGCAATATTGGCCGGATCATCGAAGCCAATGTTTCCATTGAAGCAGTCCACGTATACTTTCATTGTGAAACGATAAAGCATGCCGTTTCCAGAATTTCCAAGGCATTCGTAGGTCATGCC
>JBBQSW010000307.1:0-4967 GCA_038213575.1 Chitinophagales bacterium
GCAATGCCCAAACATAGCAACATAAGCATTGAATGGTTCAATATGGCCAAAGATTTGCCCGAAGTATTGCCCGAGGCGCTGGTAATTGACGCACTTTTCGGCTCGGGTATAAACCGTCCCTTAGCGGGCGAATGGGCACAAGCAGTTGATTTTCTCAACCAATTGCCCAATGAGGTAGTGGCCATTGATTTGCCCAGCGGGCTTTCAGCCGACGCGCATACTCCCGGGAATGCGGTCGTGCAAGCAGACCGAACCTTCAGTTTTGAAAGGCCAAAACTCGCTTTTTTCTTACCTGATAATGCCGAAAGGGTGGGGCAGTGGACGGTTGAAAGTATTGGGCTGCATCCAGATTTTGAAGGAAAGAATGAATCGCCTTTTCATTATTTGACCCAAAAAGAAGCTGCCGCACTTTATCGCCCACGTCAAAAATTTTCGCACAAAGGAACCTTTGGTCACGCGCTGCTGGTGGCCGGGAGTTTTGGAAAAATAGGCGCAGCGGTGCTGGCAGCAAAGTCTTGTCTTCGATCAGGCGTGGGCTTGCTAACCGTTCATGCGCCGCGCTGCGGCAATTTGGTGCTGCAAACTTCTGTGCCAGAAGCCATGTCAAGCCCGGATCATCGTGCTCAATTTTGGGCAAACGTGCCTGATATTCAAGGATATTCGAGTGTTGGTGTTGGACCTGGCATTGGCAAAGCGCCCGAAACGGCGGTCGCTTTGAAGGGGCTTTTGCAGGGATACAAAAAGCCGATGGTGCTGGACGCAGACGCCTTGAATTTGCTTTCTGAAAACCCTTCCTGGTGGGATTTTATTCCAGAAAACTCCATCCTTACGCCACATCCAAAGGAGTTTGAACGACTTTTTGGAAAGCACAAAAATGACTTCCAACGCAATGATTTACAGCGCCAAAAAACAAAAGAACACGGTGTTTTTATACTCTTGAAAGGCGCGAATACTTCCATCGCTTGCCCGGACGGGGAATGTTGGTTCAATATTACAGGGAATCCCGGGATGGCTACCGGAGGTGCGGGCGATGTGCTGACAGGTATATTGACGGGGCTTTTAGCACAGGGGTATCCGCCGAAATCTGCGGCTTTGTTGGGGGTATATTTGCACGGATTGGCAGGGGATTTGGCAGCTATTTCGATGGGGCCGGAGGCTTTGACGGCGGGAGATTTGGTGGATTATTTGGGAGAAGCATGGTTGGAGATCTATCGAGGGCAGCACAGAAACCTTTACGATTAGGCGACTGTTTTTATGGTTCGGGTTTCAAGGTGCTGAAATTTTGAAGCAAACTTCGTACCTCCTTTTTCAACGGGCCATACCAGTAAATCATCACCAAACCCAGTCCAAACACCATTGATTTTAAAGCAGTCGCAACCCAAAAAATGTTGCTAACCAAACCTGTCAACCAGGTCAACAAAACCACAGGTGTCAGGCAAAGGATTACTTTCGCAGCAAAACGCAGCACCGGAACAAAGTTAAGTCCACACCATTTGGCCAGCCACCAGAGCAGTCCGATTTCCACCGCAAATTTTGCTGCCGTCCGCGACCAGGCTGCTGATTCGACGCTCGGATTTTGCGA
This sequence comes from Chitinophagales bacterium, assembly GCA_038213575.1. GTDB lineage: Bacteria > Bacteroidota > Bacteroidia > Chitinophagales > Saprospiraceae > M3007. The sequence goes on from JBBQSW010000307.1 coordinate 1,583, forward strand.
CAAAAAGAGCAGCAAACTCCCACACAAAACGCTGCTGAATATCAACAACCAAACCAGCCAGTACTGTGGCTTTCCCAGTCCTTTTACCAATTGTGGGAATGGGGTGCAAAGTGTTCGTACCAAGCCAGCCAAACCAAATGCCACAAAAAGCGGTGCAGCAGGCAGCAATTTTTCTCCAAAAAAAACAGTCACAATCTCCTCGGAAAACAAGGCCATGGCCAGGTATATTGGGAAGAGCAGCAGTATTACCTCGCGTGCGGGCCGCTCAAAAAAGGTCTGTAATAGTACTCGGTCGTGCCGAACCCTGGCAAATAACGGAAACGAAACCCGGGTAAATACATAGCCCAATCTCGCAGTAGGCAGCATGAGGAATGTAAACGCCAAATTGTAATACCCCAAAGCGGCCACACCCAGCCACTTGGCAATGATGAGTTTGTCCAGATAATTGGAAAAGAAATCGGCCCAGCGGGAGGATAGTTCGAAAGCTCCGAAGCGAAGCATGGGGACAATTTCTTTTAAACTGCTGGTATTGAATAGATTGACAGGGATTGTTCTTCGGCCGATCCACACAAAACCAAATGTGGCAACAAGATTGCGCAGGAGAAATCCTACCGCCATTGCCCAAGGTCCCCAGCCCAGCCAGGCCAGCCAAAAGGTGCTGCCAAATGAAATTACCCAAGCTGAAATTTCGATTTTGGCCACTTGATCGAACTGCATTTCGCGCACAACCAATCCCGAATACTGTGCCCCGAAGGGAGTAATGAGCAGCGAAGCGCCCATCACAAGCAGAAGTCCCGACAAATCTGCCCGGCCAAACCACCCAGCCAACGTAGGGCCTCCAGCCCATAAGCTAAGGAAAATGAGAGCTCCCAGTAGCCAGTTCACCCGAGCGAGTGTGGCCAATTGTTTGGGTTCAATTCGTTCTGCTTGCACTATTGCCTGGCTCAATCCGGCTTCAGCCACCGGAGTAAGGAAACTAATGAAGGTAGCCGCCAACGCGTAATCGCCCAATGCTTCCGGGCCAGCCAATCGGACGAACACGGCCATCTGCGCGAATTGGAAAAATGCGTAACCTGTGGAGCCTGCCAGCGACCAACGGATGCCTTTTTTGTAGGCGTTATGGAGTTTTTGGCCTTCGTGCATGGCAAGTTATTGCGAAATTTATTTCGCCTGGCTGGGTGTCAAAATGAATTTCGACCTACATCAAAAACCGCATCACATCCGCCCCATCCGGGTAGTCGTTCAAGGTCGGTTTTTGACTTTCTCCAAACGGCAAAACGGTGAACCCGTTTACCTTTATTTTTCCCACAACACATTGAATTTCATCACATTTTGCGGCGAGTAGTGCGTCTAAATCCTGCAACTCATCATAGTATTCGTAGTGAACGGAAGCGATCCGGGCTTGTAGCGAGGGGTCTTCTTTCAGGAGCAGGCAGCCATTGTTTTTATGTGGCACGCCGTTCATTATATAGAGCGTGAAATTGTAGTCGAAGTTGTTCTTGTACTTGTCGTGATGAATCATTTCACGATACTCATGCAACACTTCGAGCAGGGTATCAAATTGGTAGCCATGTGGGACGTAAATTTTGCTCACGTTGCGGCAACCCAATCCGAAATAGGAGAAAATATCCTGACCAAGGGCGTGTAGCTCTTCCGCTGTTTCCATGCCACTAAGCACGGCTACGGCATTTCGGTTGCGCCGGATGATATGCGGGTATTTGCCAAAATATTGCTCAAAATACCGGGCGGTATTGTTGCTCCCGGTTGCGATGACCATATCAAATTCCGTCAGCCGTTCGCCTTCGCCCAAAAACTCGGTGTATGCCCAGGATTCGTGCGCCCACTCGCCCATTTTTTTTACGAGCAGTGGCAGCAATCGTTTGTCCTTGTCGCTGAGTTTGACCTTGGCACGGTGGCCAGCTACGAAGACGCAAAGCCAGTCGTGAAAACCCACCAAAGGAATATTCCCGGCCATGATAAGGGCGACGGTGTTGGGCGTTGGGTCATTGGTCATTGGGTCATTGGGCGTTGGGTCATTGGGCGTTGGGCTTAATGACCCAGAATGCCCCAATGACCAATGACGATATTGCGCTACCCAGACTTCCAGCTTGGCCTTGTCCAAAAACTCGTTGGCAATGGCATTCAATGCTTTGCGCGTGTTTTCTTCGGTGAACCACTTGTTCTCCAGATAGGATTGTTGAATGGCTTGGTCGAGTTCGTCGTCGCCGCCGGAGCGGAGGAAGTGGCCGAGTTCGGCGAGAAGGTCAATGCGTTGCTGGAGCGTCACGAGTGGGTTGAATTTGAGGGGCAAAGGTAGGGAACGCGGATTACGCGGAAGGGGCTGATTTTCGCGGATGAGTGTAGGATTAGCGGCGTATCCCGGAACTCTGTTCCGGGACTTGGCTTTGGGAAATTGTTAGAGATTTAGCGGTGTATCCCGGAACTCTGTTCCGGGAAATTATTTCGGCAGTTTCCGAGACATATTCCCCGGAACAGAGTTCCGGGGTACTTACCCTGACGACCATCCTTGAAATCCGTAAGTCCACCGCTATCATTTCTTTGCAAACCTCCGCCCGCTTACCATCCATCCAAATCCAGCCGACCAAGCCTCCAATAACACTAAGATAAACAACATCACGCCCAAATTTTTTGACAACGGAAGGTATTTGTATGGAAGCGCTAATTTTTGAGGAAGAACGACCCAAATATCGCTTTCGTGTAAATATCTGCTAGCCAAATAACAATCGCTTTAAACAAACCCTCCCAATTTGCGTTTTCGGGCATGAAACCGCGTTAAATCTTCATGCCCGAATCAACTACAACCACCCTTACTCCACAACGTCGTCTTCTCCGTTTGCTCGGCCAACACCGACGTGAAATCCGCTACATCCTTCTGTACGCCGTGGTGTCAGGTGTCATCAATCTTTCTTTACCGCTTGGTATTCAAGCAATTATCGGCCAAATAGCCGGTGGCGGCATCAATGCCTCCTGGGGCGTTCTGGTGCTTTTTGTTTTGGTAGGCGCTGCGCTTACGGGCATCCTGCGCATCATGCAACTTTCGGTAATGGAATACATGCAGCGCCGTATTTTCATGGAATCAGCCGTGGAGTTTGCACTGCGAATTCCTCGGCTTAATATGGACAGTTTGCGCAAGGAGCACCTCCCGGAACTTGTCAACCGTTTTTTTGACACTATTACGCTCCAAAAGGGGCTGCCGAAAATACTGATTGACGGCAGTACCGCCGTGCTCCAAATTATTTTTAGCCTGCTGCTGTTGTCATTTTACCACGCCAGTTTTCTCACGTTTTCAATGCTTTTGCTGGGTATATTGTTCCTCTTATTCTACTGGATGGCACCCAGAGGGATTCAATCAAGCCTTCTGGAA
>JBBQSW010000308.1:0-4955 GCA_038213575.1 Chitinophagales bacterium
CATTCCCCATCACTCCATTGCATATCTACTTTCCCGCCTTTACCCATCCATTTTACCAATTCAGCACCCATAAGTTCGGCACGCCAACCTTTGAGCAGGTCATGGTCGAAGTCGTCGCTTCCTGATTTGAGGCGATTGAAATCACCTTTAGGAAAAAGAAGGGCCGCGCTGATTTCGTGTTCAAGGCACTGTTTTTTCATAAAATGGTAGAGCAGTTCCATCGTCCATTCGCGCTCCGGGTCTTCGGGCAAGGGCCTTGGAATCGAGTCCAGCACCGCGCGTTCGGCCTCTGTAGCGGGTGCTTTCCAGAGTTCTTGCCAAGTGTCGAGATGTTTTTTCCACACACCTTCAGGCATCGTGCGATTTGATTTAAACGCATTAGGGCCACCCTTGGTAGACCGCAAGACGGTGCTGATGTGGCGGCTTTGCAACACCGTCTCTCGTGGAATATTGCTGCTCTGGGCGCGTTCGATGCGCCAACGATAAAGCCGCATTAGAAACACCTTCTCTCGAAAATCAATCTGATGCACCAAATCATTGGCAAACAACTCTTTGTGCGGTTCAACAAGATAGAAATCAGGGTTTTCCCATTTGCGATTTTCTTCTCTGGCCCAGGATTCTCGGTGGTGTTTTCGGAGTTTGCTGGTTAATTTTTCGTGCAGTGCAGGGAGATATTTCACGTCCTCAATAGCATACTCTAGTGCTTTGGGATCAATGGGGCGGGCCTCCCAATTGGCCACCGTGTGGCTTTTAGCAAGGGTGACCCGAAGTTCTTTTTCGACGATTTTGCCAAATCCGGCAGGGTAATTATAGCCCACAAACCCGGCAGCGATTTGGGTATCAAAAGTGTTGCTGGGCACGGTGCCGAAAAGCGTGTAGAGCAGCCGGTAGTCGTTGTCGCCCGCGTGGGTAATTTTGAGGATGGCGGGATCGGTTATTATTTCGAGCAACTTGCCAAGTTCTCTGATTTTTAGCGTGTCTATTAGATAGATATCCACTTCGGACACGACTTGGATAAGCCCGAGCACAGGGATATAATATTTTTCGCCGACAAACTCGGTGTCAAAGCCAATCCAGTGGGCGGTGGCGAGCGCGTCCATGACGCGGTCGAAGTCGGATTGGTTTTCTAGGAAGTGTATTTGATGATTCATAAGGGGGCAAAAGTATGAAATGTATCCTTTTCATTTGCTACGTTTCCAACAGGAACGCTTAGACCCCTTGCCTTGAAGGCCGTTCGTTATAACACAAGAAAATGTTACAATCCCAAGTGTGCAAACTTATTACCGCGAACATCCTTTTCTTTGCAGTTAAATTCTGCCCCTAAACCTCTTTGGTTTTGAAAACCTACGAGGCTATAAACGTTAAGATTTCTACCATGAAAAAAGTCCTTTTTGGCATCGCCATCTTCATTTTCCTGCTTCTTGCCGCGCTCGTCGCCATCCCTTATTTATTCAAAGACGAGATCGTAGCACAAGTCAAAACCACCGCCAACGAAAGCCTCACGGCCAAACTGGAATTTTCCGACGTTGACATTTCTATATTTCGGCATTTCCCACAACTTTCACTCGGCCTCGAAGGACTGGAAATCATCAATGGCCCAGGCCCTTTTGAGGGCGTAAAACTCGTGCAATGCGAACGACTCGACGTGGCTGTTGACCTTTGGTCGGCCATTTTTGGTGACCAAGTCGTTATCAAAGGTTTGTTTTTCAAAAAACCTGACATCAAAGTGTATGCGTTGAGCAATGGTCAGGCGAATTATGACATAACTAAATCCGATGATGCGGCAGCTAAAGCCGCCGATACTGGAGAGGCCGCTCCCGTCAAACTCGAAAGTTACGGCATCGAAGACGGCAAAATCCTATACGACGACCGGGGTCTGGACATGAAGGCCGAAATGGAGGGACTGAACCATACTGGATCTGGCGAATTCACATCAACGCTGTACGATTTGGTGATGAAAACCGTCATCGAAAAACTTTCTGTCAACTACGGTGGGGTACAATATTTGCACAATGCGCAAGCTGATTGGAAATCAACCCTCGGTGCCGACATGGCTAATATGAAGTTCACTTTCAAGGAAAACGACCTGAAAGTCAATGATTTAAAACTCATGCTCGATGGCTGGGTGCAAATGCCTGAGAATACGGAAGACATCCGCATGGACTTAAAATTTGGCACACCCGCCAACACCTTTAAGAGCCTGCTGAGTATTATCCCCGGTGCTTACACCAAAGACTATAAAGACGTACAGGCCAACGGTACCGTGCAGTTTGCAGGATTTGCAAAAGGTACTTACAATGAAAAAACGTATCCTGCTTTCAAACTCGATTTCAAGGTCGGCAATGCTGATTTTAAATACCCAAGCCTGCCAATGGGCGTGAGCAATATAAACGTGGATGCGTCCATCGCCCTACCCTCTTCACGGCTCAATGACCTGACGGTGAACATCCCAAAATTCAGTTTGAAAATCGGTTCCAACCCGCTCGAAGGGTATTTCAACCTGAAAACACCCGAAAGCGACCCGACGGTGGATATGAAACTCAACGGTACACTCAACTTGGGCGAACTTTCTAAGGCATTCCCGATGGAAGGTGTGCAAGAACTTGCCGGCATCATCAAAGCCAACATGACCCTTAAAGCCGCGATGAGCCAAATTGACCAGGCCAAATACGACGAAGTGGATATGGCGGGCACTTTCGGCATGACGGGCATCACCTACAAATCTGCCGGAACGCCGACGGTGAAAATCAACTCCCTTGCTACCAGCATTACGCCACAACGGGTTGATATTCAAAATTTTGACGCCAAGCTTGGCAACAGTGACCTTCGAGCATCGGGTAGCATAGACAACTTGTTGGCCTATTTCAGCACGACCAAAACCATGCGTGGCAATCTCAATTTCGCGTCCACTTACTTTGATGCAAACGAGTGGATGGAGCCAGCCCCTGCCGATGGAAGCGTGGTACCAAACGATGTGGAAGAACCTGCTACCACTGCCGTTTTTGATCGCTGGGATTTTACGGTGGACGGCAAAATTGGCAAGTTGAAATACGACACTTACGATATTTCGAATCTGACGGCGGCTGGGCATTTTACACCCAACAAGATGGACATTTCTAGCTTTGGGTTAAAGTTGGGGGGCACAAGCGACCTGAGCGGTAGTGGCCAAATTCTCAATGCATGGAACTATCTCTTTGACAATCAAACCGTTGCAGGGGTAATTAATTTAAACTCGACTTATTTTGACCTCAATCAGTTTATGACAGAGCCTGTATCAGCCGCTGGAGCAAAAGGCGCAACACCTACTGCTCCACCCGCCGAATCGGTCATTCCAGTGCCGGAGAACATGGACATGACCATCAATGCAGATTTTGCCAAAATCAAATACACGACTTATGACCTCAATAACCTCACAGGCCAAATCGTGGTAAAAAATAGCATAGCAAAATTGCAAGACTGTACTGCAGATGTAGTTGGCGGACAAATTGGCCTTACGGGCGACTACAACACGCAAAACCTCGCCAAACCAACCTTCAACATGGACATGGCGCTGCAAAACATGGGGTTCCGGGAGGCTTACCAAACTTTTGCTTCCGTAAAGGCCCTAGCCCCGGTAGCTCAATTGATTGATGGAAAATTCAACACCAAACTTTCAATGTCTGGTGGGTTGGGAAAAGACATGATGCCCGATTTCAACACGCTTTCGGCGGCGGGTTTTTTGGAAACAATTTCCGCGATTTTCAACAATTTCAAACCGATGAATGCCATCGGCGAAAAGTTGAATGTTAGCGCCTTGAAGCAATTTTCGTTGAAAAATACCAAGAACTGGTTTGAAATAAAGGACGGCAAGGTAACCGTTAAGCCCTTCAACACAACGGTAAGTGATGTGGCCATGCAAATCGGCGGTTCACACGGCCTTTCCAGCGACATGGAATACCAGATATTGACCAAAGTTCCACGTAAATCAATCGGGAGCGCAGCCAATGCCGGGATTGATTTCCTCTCCAAAGAAGCCTCTAAAGCCGGAGTGAACCTTGGACAAGGAGAGTTTATCAACGTCCGCTTTGATTTGACGGGCACACTTTTTAGCCCAAAAGTGGCCATGAAAGTCCTCGGCTCCGATGGTCAAAGCACCCTCAAGGAAGAGGCTGCGGGGGCGGTTACAGCGGTGGTAGATAAAGCCAAGGACTCGCTTACCAATATGGCAAACCGTGAGATTGACAAGGCGAAACAAAAAGTCCAAGAGGCAGCCGACAAAGCAACTGACAGCCTCAAACGATTGGCCGACAAGAAATTACAAGAAGCCACCGACAAAGCGACTCAGCAAGCCAAAGACAAAATCGGTGAAAAAGCAGGCGACGTGCTCGGCAATCAAGGCCAACAAAAAGTGGACGAGGTGAAAGACAAACTAAACAATTTCGACCCGTTCAAGAAGAAGAAAAAGAACAATTGATTGTGAAGATACCGATTTGGAAAAAATGGCTCTCGCATTTCACACCAGTCATGCTGGAAGAGACGGCCTCAGAGCAAAACCCGGAACTAAGTGTAGTGCTCTCCCGAGGACGCGTGCAATTGCTGAGTGGCGACGCCATTTACTCTTGGGATGATCTCTACAAGAATTTTCTGGTGGCTTTTGACCGCCTGAAAATTGACGATCGAAAAATTGACGACGTATTGTTGCTTGGTCTGGGCCTTGGCTCGATACCTTACATTTTAGAAAAGGTTTTTCATCGAAAATACCACTACACGGCCATTGAATGGGACGAAACAGTGGCCCATTTGGCGGCCAAATACACGCTTTCGCGGCTTGAAAGCCCCGTTGAAATCGTCACAGCAGATGCTGAAGTTTTTGTGCAAGTGACTGAGGAACAATTCGACATGCTCATTGTAGACATTTTTGAAGACGAAATTACCCCACCACAATTTTGTACTGAAGAATTTCTGGAAAGCTGTGC
>JBBQSW010000309.1:0-4952 GCA_038213575.1 Chitinophagales bacterium
GTAGCTATCGCCAAAAAAGTATTGAAAAGGATTAGAATAGCGGTTTTCACGTTGACGCTGAATGGCTGATTCCCTGCTTTCGGAGACTTTGATATGCACTACCGAAGGCATGGCGCGTTCAGCGGCTTTAGTAAAGTCAAATGGTACAGGAGAACCGCCGTAGTTCACTTGTTTGGAGTAAGTTTGCTGCTCCGAGACTTGGGGCGTTTGAGGGATTTCAAGCATTCTTGCCGCGCCCAAAGTGACAAGTCCGCCCGTAGCGCCTGCGAGTAGAGTTGACCACAATTTATTCATTGTTCTGAGTTTAATTTTTTGATGAAAGCTGAGGTAAGGAACGCCGCACCAATAACTTAGTCATTTGATGCCACCCTTTGTTCCATCATACGGCCGCTATTTTTCTTTAAATAGTCCCACTATTCGCAGAAAAATAGTGTTGTCTGATGAAAAAATGGTTGAACTAAAATGACTAAGTTATTGGTGCAGCGTTCCTAGAACGATAACACAGCGACTTTGCTGTCAGAATGTTTTGTTTTAACGGGACGTTAACCAGTTGCAACAACTTCTTAAAAATTGTTTGTAAAATTGTGAAACGATCCCCGACCATCCAATGTTTTCGAGCTCCGACAAACCGCTATCTTACATAGACAAACGCCCGTGACTTACCGTTATTTGTATGGACCAGATTCGATCGAACGCCTGCTCCGCCCAGAAACAGATTTGGAGCGGCACTTGCTGGCATTACCCGAGTTTCGCCATGGACTTTGGTGGGGCGAACCACGTTTCGGTCATCCCGAAGGTAAAGTAGCGCTCCATGTGCGCGAAGTGCTCGACAATATTGCCGTCCTCCCCAATCTCTGCTCAGAAGACCGCTCTCGCTTGCGGCTCATAGCCTTGGCCCATGATACGTTCAAGCACGCCGAAAGCCGCTCCCGTCCACGTGACTGGACCAAACGCCACGGCTTGATTGCCCGCCGCTTCATGGAAGGATATACGAGTGATCCAATCATTTTGGATGTCATGGAAACCCACGACGACGCCTATTACAAATGGCTTTCGCAGCGCCGCCGCCCTTCGCCACATAGTCAACTGGATTCGTTGCTATCGCGTGTGGGACACTGTCTCCAACTTTACTATCTGTTTTTCAAATGCGACACACAGACGGGCGATAAGATACAGGCTCCCCTGCGCTGGTTCGAGCAGGTAGCAGAAGGTATTGAAGTGGTGAAAATCAAGCCTTTTTGGCCCTGGGAGCGTGACTAGCCAACTAAACCAATGCAGGTTCCAGCCTAAGCTATCCAATACCCCAACAAAATCTACGTTCTTTGCGTCAGCAAACTCAATACTCTCCATGCAAAAAAAGTCAAAGCGCCCGAAACTGGCCTACATTCTTATCGCTCTACTGCTGCTTTGGGCAGGTTTTTATGTCATTCAACCTTATTTGAACCAAAAGCCTAACGTTCCCATCCCTCCAAATACTCCAACGCCCGAACTCAACATTCCACAAATCCCTGTGCCGGATTTCAATGCGGATTCAGCATTTCTTTTTGTAAAAAAGCAAGTAGATTTTGGTCCGCGTGTGCCCAATACGCCAGCCCATAAAAAATGTGCGGCATGGCTCGTCAATGAGTTCAAACGTTACGGATTTACCGTGATCGAGCAAAAAGTGCAGGCCCCTTATTACAAAGGCGGGACGTTCAATGGGGTGAATATTATCGCTCAATACAAACCAGAAGCACAAAAACGCCTCTGCATCGCGGCACATTGGGATAGCAGAAATGAAGCTGACAAGGACACCAAAGACATTAACAAGCCCATTGACGGGGCGGATGACGGCGCCAGCGGTGTAGGCATCTTGCTCGAACTTGCGCGCACCCTTAAAAACCACCCCGTAGATATTGGCGTGGATCTGATTTGCTTCGATTTGGAGGACAATGGCGATGACAATGGCGCTCCTGAAACCTGGTGCCTGGGCTCACAATTTTGGGCTAAAAACCTGCACCGTCCAAATTATTCGCCTTATTATGCTATTTTACTCGACTTGGTGGGAGCCAAAGGCGCACGTTTTTACAAAGAAGGCATTTCAAGGGAAGTGGCGCCTCAAACAGTGAATAAAGTATGGAATAAAGCCCAGTCACTCGGCTACGGCGAATACTTCATCAATGAAGATCGTCCGGGCATCACCGACGACCATCTTTTCGTGATACGGGGTGCACAAATCCCGATGATTGACATTATAAGTATGCCCAACGACGGCAAAAGCCCTTTTGGAGACCACCACCATACTCACGCAGACAATATCAACATAATTGATAAAAACGTGCTAAAAGCCGTAGGTCATACCATGACTGCGGTGATATTTGAGACGCACAATGGAGTGATGTAGCGTGGTGATTGGTGACTCGTTGAGTACCATTCCACCAATCACCAATCACCAATCACCAATCACCATTCACCATTCACCATTCACCATTCACCAATCAGTGCCATTTATCCAGTGCCCGATGTTCGTAACGCTCCATAGCAGAGAGCAGACCAGGAATCGTATCCGAGGCAATGCAAAGCCGCCGATTTTGTTCTTTTAGAAAACCATTTTCGACCATATTGTCGAGCATGTGCAGGAGCGGATCGTAGTAGCCTCGCAGGCTCAGGATGCCGATGGGTTTTTTGTATTGGTGGAGTTGCGCCAAAGTCAGTGCTTCAAAAAGTTCGTCCATGGAACCGTAGCCGCCGGGTAGTGTGATGACTCCGTCGGTGTCGCGAATGAGCAGGTCGCGGCGTGCGGACATGGTATCTACTATGATCATATCTTTCACGCCGGGATGGCCGAGTTCCAGGCCATTAAGTTGGTGCGTGATGATGCCCGTAATCGGACCGCCTTCGGCCAGCACGGCATCGGCAAGCACCCCCATGAGGCCCACACTTCCGCCGCCAAAAACGACGCGGATATTGCGTTTGGCAAGGGTTTTGCCGAGCTCTGTGGCGGCTTCTTCAAACCAGGGCTGGTTGCCTTTGTTGGCACCGCAATAGACTGCTATTGATTTCATACGAGAGAATGCGTTAATTTTGTGGCGCAAACCTCGCATATTTTTACTCAAACCGATTTCATCCATGAATATTCTTCGCTTCGCGCTTCCCACGCTCGCGCTTTTTAGCCTTTCTTCCTGCGATAAAGCCAAAACACCCATTGATTCTGATCCCGTTTTTGAAATATTTGTCAAAAATGACTATTTTGAAATTCAAGCCAAATATGCCCTTTTTCTTTCCAACGAAGACGGAGAAACGGTGGCTTTCCGATGGCTTCCAAGCGAAGACACTGCCCGAGTTCAAGTACCCGGCAGTAATCCCAATGATCACTTCGACTGCACAATCTTAAAAGTGACCACGCTCGAAGCCCCCGGTTCAGGGGTGAAAGACACCTCACTCACACTCGTGACCTACACCAGCTTGTCGAACGGGCAGCACATCAATCTCCGAGACCTGTATTTCCACCAGGTTACGAATTTGGAATTCACACTTACCGGTTTTTCGACGCTCGATTCCATCTCTGTGTCCGATGCGTTAACGCTCTCTCGCCCGCAAGCCAACAACAACTATTACGGCAGCTATTTGGTGAACAACACCGGGAGTTTCTGGATGCGTGTGTTGATCAATGGCGAACATTTTTGGCGGTTTTTGATCTTCAAAGATGCAGGCGAAACCCTGAATGCTAATATAATTGACGCTTCGCAACTGCTTCTGAATCTTTCTCCGCCCCTGCCAATGGAACTGCCTTTTGTGACTACTTGGGACTACAAGCTCGACGGAGTGGTGGATACTTCGAAGCTGAAGTTTTTTCCGCTTAGCGAACATCTCCGGGCACCCGGCGGTGCTGTGCCTGTGTACAATTCGGTGCAGGTTTTTGAACCCGTGAACAATGACCTTTTTGAGCCCAACCGACCGTACATTGACCTGTTTCGTCTTCAAACCAACGGACCTTTGGGTACAGCAAATGGCTATAACTATTTGAGTGACAATTTCTACTCGGCCGTACCTGCCACATTGCCAGAGCCTACCTTCGACCTGGAGGCTACCACAACCGCCAACAATCGAGTCGTAGCAGTGCGGTGCGTCGGCAATTTTGATCTGCTGGCATTTTCGCGTACCCGCACAGGCACACCCAATATCAACTGGGAGGTGATTACCAAGCCTGCAAACGGTATTGTGCTTTACATCTTACCCGATGTTCCAAAGGAATTGGGAGACCGGTATCCTTCCCTAAAAAATTATGATTTCAATACCCAAGTGCGTGCTCGCGCCGAAAATTATGATCGCCTGAATTATGACCAGGTGGTGCGAAAACGGCTGGAGAACGCGGATCCGTTGTGGCAGGCAAGGGGAGGGTATTTGGGGAGGGAAGAGAGTTTTTGAATGTCCGATGTGCAACAAGGAATGTCCAATGTCCAAGTGATTCCCAGAGCCTTTGTTTCTATCTATTGCCAATCAAGTGCCTAACATGGACATTGGACATTCCTTGTTGGAGATTGAAAAAAAGCCCATTTCACAATCTGCGGAACGGGCTGGAAAGTGATAAAATCACCATTCCTATTTTTGTTGTTCTAGCCAAAGTACCTGCTCCGGCCAGCGTGAGGTCGTTGTGCCGGGTAGTGGTAACTGTCCGCGCCGATACACGACGCGGTTTGGTGTTGAAAATCAATAATTTGGAAGGTGTTGGAGACCTATAAGGTTTTTAAAACCCTTATAGGTCTGTGTGCTCAATTGAAAGTGATTTTGTTTGTTCCGTTTGATGATACAAAGGTGGGGGGTATAAGGGGGCAGGATCACGCGCATATCTGCGTAAATGGGCTACGCAGATATGCGTATTTTCAGGAAATAGAGGGAATTTGGTTGTTTGAGTGGCCAAGCCTGCTACTGAGAGGAGCGTGTTCCTAAAACTAATCAACCCTAATCAACCT